>NZ_DJTP01000027.1:0-17977 GCF_002440405.1 Empedobacter sp. UBA6305
TTTTAGGGAAGATTACACATTCAACTTTATTTTATAATTAGTAATAGTAAAGAGTCTTATGAATTTAATAACAACAGACTTATTTATACTAATTTAGTATATAAGAAAGTGATAGCTTTCACAAGCTATAGTATTACAAACGGTGAATATAAAGATTCTTATAAAAAGAAATCTAATGGACAATTAATTCAATTGTATGCTGATAATAAAATAGTTTGTCGTATTAAAGAAGTTCATAATAAATATGTGTTTGATGAGATTCTATCTTATTTAAAAACTAATTATCCTGAAATAAAAAAGAATGAAGATTTTGAAATAAGTTTTGTAGAAAAAGAATATATTATAATTACATCATTGACTTTCTCCTCTTTAATAATATTTATTTTATCTTTTAGCATAGAAAATTATCATCCTGATAAAATACAAGAATACAAAACCATTAAAGGTCATATGGCTTATCAACCAGAAATAGATTTTAGTGGAAAAAGAAAAAATCGAAAAGAATATTTAATCTTTAAATTAAAAGAATATCCTCAAATAAATTTCGAAGCCAATTCGATTTATTATTTATGTTTGGAGGAGTAGTATTAGTTGGATTTATTACATATAATATTTATAACATAACAAGAATTTTAAAATAAAAAAAGGAACTCAAATTTGAGTTCCTTTACTATTTTGATTAAGAATATTCTTATCCTAAAACTTTTGCAACTGTAGCTCCAATATCAGCAGGAGATGCAACAACGTGGATTCCACATTCTTCCATAATTGCCATTTTAGCTTGTGCTGTATCATCAGCTCCACCAACGATAGCTCCAGCGTGTCCCATTGTACGACCTTTTGGTGCAGTTTGTCCTGCAATAAATCCTACAACTGGTTTAGTTCCATTTACTTTAATCCAACGAGCAGCCTCAGCTTCTAATTGTCCACCAATTTCACCAATCATTACGATACACTCAGTTTCTGGGTCATTCATAAATAATTCAACAGCTTCTTTCGTTGTAGTTCCAATAATTGGGTCTCCTCCAATTCCGATTGCTGTAGAAATTCCGTAACCAGCTTTTACAACTTGGTCAGCAGCTTCGTAAGTTAAAGTTCCTGATTTAGAAACGATACCAACTTTACCTTTTTTGAAAATGAAACCTGGCATAATACCAACTTTTGCTTCCTCAGAAGTGATAACACCAGGACAGTTAGGCCCGATTAATGTTACATCTCTTTGATCAACATACGCTTGTACTTTTACCATATCTTCTACTGGAATACCTTCTGTAATACAGATAATTACTTTGATACCTGCTTCTGCAGCTTCCATTACAGCGTCAGCAGCGAATGCTGGTGGAACGAAAATAATAGAAACGTCTGCTCCTGCTTGATCAACAGCATCTTTTACTGTGTTAAAAATTGGTAACCCTAAGTGAGTTTGTCCTCCTTTCCCTGGAGTTACACCACCTACTACTTGTGTTCCATATTCAATCATTTGCTCAGCATGAAAAGTTCCTTCTTTCCCTGTGAAACCTTGAACGATTATTTTTGAATCTTTGTTTACTAATACAGACATTGTGATTTTTAATTTACACAAATATAAAAGGAGTTTTGCATTTTAAAAAATATTCAATGTAAAAAATACACTAAATCTTTATTGGAACAGGACAAAAAAGGATAAGATATTTATCATAAAAAAAGCCGACCAAACGGTCGGCTATAAAATATTTTCTATAGATAATTTTATTTTCTCTTGTAATCGCGAACCATTATCTCTGTGACAGCCATTTTTTTATACAATCCTCGAGCCTCTTCAGCTGGATAACCAAAATATGTTTTTCCTCCTTCCAGAGATTTACTAACTCCTGCTTGTGCTAATAATACCGCTTTTGTACCGATTGTTACACCACTTGTAATCCCAACTTGTCCCCAAATAGAAACTTCGTCTTCTACATTTACACAACCAGCAATTCCAACTTGCGAAGCAATCAAACATTTTTTACCAATAATTGTATCGTGACCAATCTGAATTAAATTATCCATTATTGTTCCTTCACCAATAATTGTAGAAGCAGAAACTCCTCTATCTATCGTACAATTCGCACCAATTTCTACATTATTTTCGATGATAACATTTCCGACAGATTTTAAACGATCAAAACCTGTTTCGCGGTTTTTGTAGTAAAATGCATCAGCTCCTAAAACTGTTCCCGAACGAATAATTACATTATCTCCGATAATTGCATAATCATTGATTGAAACATTAGAATGAATCACACAATTTTTTCCAATTTTGACATGATTTCCTATAAATGCGCCTGGCTGAATAATTGTTCCTTCACCTATTTCTGCAGAATCAGAAATTTGTTTTGTAGCAGCTTCAAACGCCATAAAATGTTGTCCAATTTTGACAAAATCACGGAAAGGATCATCAGAAATCAACAAAGCTTTTCCTTCTGGACAATCAACTTCTTTGTTTATCAAAACAATTGTAGCATTCGATTGTAACGCTTTATCATAATATTTTGGATGATCAACAAAAACTATATCTCCCGCTTCTACACGGTGAATTTCATTGATTCCTTCTACTGGAAAATTTTCGTCTCCAATAAATTTTGCATCGATAATTGATGCTATATCTTTTAATTGATGTGTTTGTGGAAATTTCATCTTTCTCTCCTTTTAAAAAGTCTACAAATATAAAAATAAAAAAGCTGTCAAAAAATGACAGCTTTAATGATTTATGAATTGAATTTCATTATTTTTTCTTGAAAACCATTGTTTTAACATCATTAGCAAACAAAACTAATTTTCCGTCTATAATTTCGTATTTGTTTACATTGTTAAAACGCTCTCCAAAAGCATCAGAATCTACTCCTTGACAAGCCATACGCGTAGTTGCGATGTTTTGTCAATGAATTACCAACCGCTACATAAGCTCCTGTCAAATTATTACATCCATCATTACCAGAAACTTTGTTATTTTGGAATGTTAATGTAGGTTTTTGATTTGGGAAACGATCATCTAATGATTTTGCACTTCTATCTTTACCAATAAATTCTTCTAATTCCCAAGAGCCTGCTAAAGTACCAGGACGAACAAAAGTCATGATGACAATATCACCTTGGATTAATAATAATTTATTATCTGAAATAGAATATTTTAATTTTCCATTTAATTTTGAACTGAAATTAGAATCTTCTACATTTTGACAAGCTTTCATCGTAGACATCATATTACCAAAAGTTATTTCATTTCCAGAAATTGTAACTCCTCCATTCATAGTGTTACAACCATCCGAAGCATTTAACATACTATTTGAAACAAAATTAAGATAAGGTGTTCCTATTGGATAAGCTTCTGCAATAGTACCTGCCTTCATAAAATTAATTTGGCTCAACTCCCATTTCCCTAAAATAGAGTTATCATTTGTGTTTTCAGTATTACCAATCACGTTATTAACAGTAGAACAAGATGTTAAAAATCCTGTTGCTAAAATTGCTGCAAAAGATATTTTTAAAAGTGTTGATTTCATCAAATTTAATTTCAAGTTTCAGTCTAATATACGAATATCATACCAAAATCTCAAAAATGTTAAAATTCGTTTCTACAAAGGTTTTGAAAAGATGAAGCCAAGTAAAGAATTTGTTTTAATTTTGAGAAATAATTTGTTTATATAATTTTCAAAAAATAATTCAATTTGATTTCTCAAAGAACGATAGATATAATTTTCGAAACAGCTCGTGTAGAAGAAGTTGTTGGTGATTTTGTTACCCTAAAACGTGCAGGTTCTAGCTTAAAAGGACTCTCGCCTTTTGGTAATGAAAAGACACCTTCTTTTGTTGTTTCGCCTGCCAAACAAATCTGGAAAGATTTTTCTTCTGGAAGAGGTGGAAATGTTGTGACTTTTTTGATGGAAGTTGAACAATTTACTTATCCAGAAGCGTTGCGATGGCTGGCAAAACGTTATAACATCGAGATTGAAGAAGATGGTGAATATACTTTTGAGCAACAACAAGAAGAAAAAGACCGAGAAAGTTTATATATCTTGACTGATTTTGCGAAGAAATTCTTCACTAATCAATTGCATAATTCGGAAGAAGGAAATTTAATTGGTCTGAGTTATTTCCGTGAACGTGGTTTCACCAAAGAAACTATCGATAAATTTGAACTTGGTTATTCGCCAAAACAATGGGATGCTTTTGCTGAATATGCTTTAAAAAATGGTTATTCAAAAGAATTAATTGAAGAAGCTGGTTTAGCAACTTTCAAAGAAGATAATAAGAAATATGATAAGTTTCGCGAACGTGTTATGTTTCCTATTTATAGTTTTTCTGGTAGAACATTAGGTTTTGGTGGACGAATTTTGCGAAATGATGCCAAAGCTGCTAAATATTTAAACTCTCCCGAAAATAAAATTTACCATAAAAGTAAAACGCTTTACGGATTATTTCAGGCAAAGCAACACATTATAAAAGCCGATCAATGTTTTTTGGTTGAAGGTTATACAGATGTTTTGTCTCTGCATCAAGCTGGAATACAAAATGTGGTGGCGAGTTCTGGAACAGCACTTACAAATGAGCAAATTCGTTTGATAAAACGTTTGACAGAGAACATCATTGTGATGTACGATGGCGATAATGCTGGTATCAAAGCTTCTTTTCGCGGAATTGATATGATTTTGGAACAAGAAATGAATGTCAAAATTCTATTGTTACCAGAGGGCGAAGATCCGGATTCGTTTGCGAAAAAACATTCGACAACAGAAATCGAAGCGTATATAAAAGAAAATGCCTCCGATTTCATTCGTTTTAAGGCAAATGTTTTGTTGGAAGATGCGAAGAATGATCCTATCAAAAAAGCGGAATTAATTAGAGAAATTGTCAAATCGATTTCACTTATTCCGAATATTATCAAGCAGGAGGTTTACATTGCAGAAACTTCTAAAATTATGGAAATTCGAGAAGAGGTTTTGTTCAAAGAATTGGCTCAATTGCAAAATTCTGCCGATAAATCGACTTCTTCGTCTTCTCATATTACTGATAATGCGCGAACGAAAAAACCTGCTATTTCGGTTGTTCCGTCTACAAAAGAAGTCATCAATGTTCAGCAAACTGTAGAAAATGAAATCATTAAGTTGATTATGCAATTTGGTGATTTGGAAGTTGATTTGAAAAACGAGAACAACGAGCTATATAAAACAACAGTTAACCAGGAAATCATTTCTCAATTTGATGAAAACGAGCTAAGTTTAAGTAATCCTCTTTATCAATCTATTTTAGAAGAAGTGAAAGTTGGTTTGGGAAATGATGAATTGCGAACAGGAACTTATTTTTCTCGATTAACCAATCCAGAAATTGTACAGCTTGCTTCAGAAATGATGTTAGAAAAACATAGTTTAAGCGAAAACTGGACAGTAAAACAAGGCATCAACATTAAGAAAAAAGAAGAATTTGTACACAAAGATTTATTTGATGTTTTACTTCGCTTCAAAATTATTTACATAGATAATATGATTAAAGAATTGATGCATCAAACAAAAAATCCTGAATTATCAATCGAAGAAACAAGCCAAATTCTTCAACAAATTATGCATTTTACTGGATTAAAAAATATCTTAAATCAACATCTTAATCGCGTCATTTAATTTAACATTTACTTATAAAAAAGTTAACACGTTGATTAATTGTTATTTATGTAATTTTAGTCAATAGTTCTTAAAAATTTTAATAAGTAACCATATTTTTAACTTATTGTTAACAATTGTTTCTAAGGCTACTAAACATAGACCATTAGCTCTTTTTTCTTTTCTGAAAATCATTAGAAAAAACTATGCATGTACAAACAAAATCTATTATGCTTATTTTAGATAAAGATTCAGAAAGAACTAAAGAATGACAAAGAATATTTTAACATTATTAGTAATGCTGATGATTATCCCGATGGCTCAGGCAAAAGGAAAATCAAACTTTTCAATAGAAAATCCGTTACCAGTTACTATAACTAAAAATTTGAAACTTAATATAATCAATAAATTTTCAGATTTTAATAAAACAGATAACACTGCGATTTCGGAAATTGTTGAAAAAGCTGGAAAAAAAGTAAGTGGAATTGTATCATGGTATGCTGATAAATTTCACGGTAAAAAAACTTCTAGTGGCGAGTTATATAACAAAAATAACTTAACTGCAGCCCACAAAACTTTACCATTCGGTACAAAAGTCAAAGTAACCAATACAAATAACGGAAAATCTGTTGTTGTAAAAATAAACGATAGAGGACCACATACAAAATCTCGTTTATTGGATTTGAGTAAAGCAGCGTTTACTTCTATAGGTTCTATTAATTCGGGAACATTAAACGTAGAAATGGAAGTTGTAGAGTAAAACAATTTTTAGATATTAAAAAAGAAAAGGATTGANNTCAATCCTTTTCTTTTTTAATCATTATGATGTTTATGATGCCCTTTCTTTTTATAATAATTCCCATTATTTTTCTTTTGTTGACCTGGTGCATATCGTTTTGCAGATTTATAACCGTGTACTTTTTTGTGTTGACCTGGTGGTAAGCTACGATGGTCATCATATCTTACTTCGTACTTCGGATATTTCTTATACTTCTTTTTGTGTTTATGCTGATGCTCTAATCCATATATAGTTGAGAACCATCACACGATACCAAAAATAAAGCAGCGAGGGCAAAAAACGCAATCAAGTTAATTTTTTTTAATACTATTAGTTTCATAATCATATTCATTATATTCATTTTGAGATAAGACAATAACCTTACCAAAAAAGACTTTACAATATTTTAATGAATATACTGATTGGAATAGTATTTGAGAATCAATAATTAAACTATTAAAATTATGAAAGAAAAAATCCAATACCGCTACAAAACAACAAACGAAGCCTTAGACGAACTAAAAGAAAATGGTTTTACGATTGACTATAATATCGAAAAAAATCAATTAAAACAAGCCCCTGAAATCTTTGATATCGTATGCATTTATCGTTACGAAGGAATGTCTGATCCTGATGACGAATCTTCTGTTTATGGTATAATCAATAATCAAAACGGAGACAAAGGTGTTTACGTGGTTGGAAATCTATCAACAGATGACGATGTCGATCATTTCTTGGTTGATTTGGAAATAAAACGTAGAACAATTCAAGAATAAAATAACAATTATTAATCAAATAAAAAAAGCTCGATGCAAATGCATCGAGCTTTTTAGGTTTTATAACATCTTTCTGATTAGAAAGGATATTCATAAATTTTTGATTCGTGGAAGTAAGGGTGACCTTTTGCTTCTAAGTTTAATTTAGAAACTGCATTCATAACTACGAATGTAAATAATCCTCCGATTCCAACTAATGCTCCAATTTCCATTAAACCAAAGTTGTGGAATGGTCCAACAGCTGCTGGCATAATTTGGTTGTAGAAATCCCAGTAGTGTCCAAAGATGATAACGAATCCCATCGCGAAAACGATTTGATAACGACGTTTCATGCTTGAAGAAATTAAAATCAAGAATGGAGCTACTAAGTTAATAATCAACATCCAGAAATATAATGGGTATTGCGCCATACGTTGTTGGAAGTATTGAGCTTCCTCAGGAATGTTTGCGTACCATTGTAACATGAATTGACAGAACCATAAGTAAGACCATAATAATGAGAAACCGAACATGTATTTTGTTAAATCATGTAAGTGGTTATCATTAAATAATGGTAAAGCGTTCTTTCTTTTTAAGTAGATAGAAATAATTGCCATAATAGAAACCGCAGAAACTAAGTATGAAACCATTCCGTACCACATAAATAATGAAGAGAACCAGTGTGGATCTAAAGACATCACGAAATCCCAAGCAAATGCTGCAGAACAAATTGCGAAAATCACTAAGTAAATTACTGATTTTTTGTACAATTGAGCGTACACTTTTAAGTCTCCGTTTGTCTCATCTAATTTGCGTGTTGCGTTTTTAATTACTGGTAACATTAAAGATAATACTACTAAGTAAATAACACAACGTATTAACCAGAAGTTAGGGCTTAACCAAAGTTGAGCTTTGTTTGCCATGTAGATATCATACTTCTCGCTATCAGGATTTATTAAATCAGCATCCATCCAGTGGAATAAGTGATTCATATGAAAATAAGATCCTAAAACGATGATAGCTACAAGTACAGAACCAACTGGTAAAAATGACGCGATAGCCTCCATAACACGAGATACTACCATAGACCAACCAGCGTTAGCTACGAATTGAATACATAAGAAAAACAAAGCAGATGCCGCAATACCAAACGATAAATAAGCTGGTACATAGAAAGCAGCCCAAGGTCTGTTTTTCAATAAATTTGTCAAATGCTCCATGTGTCCAGCATGATCTGTGTTCATAGATGCATAAGAATCTGAAATGTAGTCACCAAAAAATTGAGTTGGGTGAGCTTCAATCAAACCGTTAATATATTCAGTTGAATTAGCAACATCTTGTTGATGTAAGAAAAATCCTATCCCGTAAAGTACAATACCTATAACAGCTAAGATAAGTGATGCATTTTTTAATCTTGGGGAAAATGTATATTGCATAATAATTAACTTATTTTATTATTTATTAGTTGCTGTTTCAGTTTCTGTTGCAGGTTTTGCTTCAGCAGTTGCGTCTCCAGCAGGAGCAGCGGCAGCTGTAGTAGCACCTTTCAAACTCATTACATATTCAGCAACTCTCCAACGGTCTGCAGGAGTCAATTGAGATGCGTAAGAACCCATCGCATTTTTTCCGTACATAATTACATGATAAACAGAACCTACTGTAACATCTCTTTCGCTATAATTAGGAACACCTGAATAAGCTTTAGATTTTACAATTGAACCTTGTCCATCACCAGCTTCACCGTGACAAACTGCACAATTTTGTCCAAACAATAACTTACCTCTTTCTAAGTCTGCAGCTTTGTTAGCCGCATTCAAAGGAGAAACAGTTACTGCTTTTGCTTGTGCATAACCAGCGTTATTGTTTTTGAAAGTCCATGGTAAAATATCACCATCTGTTCTTGCAACAGCACCTTCTACAGATTCTAATGCAGACATATTATGATTTTTACTTAATACAGGAACTTCAGAGTTTTCTTCGTCATGAGGGTAACCAAAAGTTGCCTTTTCATAAGGATCATATGCCGTAGGATAATACATATCTGGCATATATACGATACTTGCGTGACGTTTTTTATCAGAACAAGAAGTGATAATAATACTTCCTAATCCTATAAGTAATGCTATCTTTTTCATTATGCTTCTTGTACTAAATTGTTAACACTTGGTTCTACGACTACATCACCTTTTACAGTTACTTCTTCAGCACCAGTTTCTACAAATACATTTTTGATTTTCTCAACATCAGCTGTTCTGATTTCGATTAAGAATTTATCATCTGTTGTACGTGGATCTGGGTTTTTAGCTTTAGCACCTGGGTACATTTTGTTACGCACTAAGTATGTTAATGACATAAAGTGCGCTGCACAGAATACTGTCAACTCGAACATAATAGGAACGAAAGCTGGCATATTCTCACCCCAAGAAAAAGATGGTTTCCCTCCAATATCTTGAGCCCAGTCATGGTTCATAATAAACCATGTCATCAAAGATGCTAACGTTGTACCAAATGCACCGTAGAAGAAAGCAAGGTCAGAAATACGAGTTTTCTTTAATCCTAAAGCTTTATCTAAACCGTGTACAGGGAAAGGTGTATATACTTCATCTATCGTAATACCTTGTTTACGAATAGATTTTACTGCTTTTAATAAATCATCATCGTCTCCGTAAAGACCATAAACGATTTTAGTGTTCGTGATGCTCATCTTCAGTATGATGTTTTTTATAGCTTTCGCCTGATGATTTCAAAATAGTTTTTAACTCAGATTGTGAAATAACTGGGAATGTACGTGCGTACAATAAGTATAACACAGAAAAGAATCCCATAGTACCTAAGAAGATACCTACGTCTACCCATGAAGGCATAAACATTGTCCAGCTCGATGGTAAATAGTCACGAGATAAGTTGATAACGATAATATCAAAACGCTCGAACCACATACCGATGTTAACTACGATAGAGATAACGAATGTCCAGAAGAAGTTTCTTCTGATTGGACGAATCCATAATAATCCTGGTACTAAAACGTTACAGATAATTAACGCCCAGAATGCCCACCAATAAGGTCCTGTTGCTGCTCCTGGAGAGAAGTATGTAAAGTCTTCGTAACGAGATCCTGAATACCAAGCGATCCATAACTCTGTTAAGTATGCTACTGCAACCATACCACCTGTTACAACGATTACAATATTCATGTACTCGATGTGTTTACGTGTGATATAATCTTCGTAGTGTAAAACTTTACGCATTACACTTAATAATGTTTGTACCATCGCGAAACCAGAGAAAATAGCTCCAGCAACGAAATATGGAGGATATACTGTTGAGTGCCATCCTTTGATTACCGACGTTGCGAAGTCAAAAGATACAATCGTGTGTACCGAGAATACTAACGGTGTACATAAACCAGCTAATACCAAAGATAACTCTTCGAAACGTTGCCAGTGTTTTGCTCCACCACCCCATCCGAATGATAAGATTCCGTAGATTTTCTTAGCGAATGGTTTTGTTGCACGGTCACGTACCATAGCGAAGTCAGGAATTAATCCCATCAACCAGAAAACTGTTGATACAGAGAAATACGTAGAAATCGCGAATACGTCCCATAATAATGGTGAGTTAAAGTTAGGCCATAAAGATCCAAATTGGTTAGGAATTGGGAATACCCAGTACATTAACCATGGACGACCCATGTGAATTACAGGGAATAACGCTGCCTGTACAACGGCGAAGATTGTCATGGCTTCCGCAGAACGGTTAACCGACATTCTCCATTTTTGACGGAATAATAATAAAACGGCTGAGATTAACGTACCAGCGTGACCGATACCTACCCACCATACGAAGTTGGTGATATCCCAACCCCAGTTAATCGTTCTATTCAATCCCCATACACCAATACCAGTTCCTACTGTATAAGCAATTGCTCCAACACCAAAGATGAATGCAACCATTGCTATACTGAAACATGTCCACCACAATTTACTTGCTGGCGTCTCAATTGGACGAGCAATGTCTACTGTGATATCGTGGTAGGTTTTATGTCCTAAAATAAGGGGTTCTCTTACCTGTGATTCGTAATGTGACATATTTGTTTACCTTATTAATTCTTTACTAATTTAATTAAGCTTGTTCTTTTCTGTTTCTAACTTTTACTTGATAGATAACGTTTGGTTTTGTACCAATTTCTTCTAATAAAACATAAGAACGTTTATCTTTCGATGCTGCTCTTACTTCAGATTTATCATCATTGATATCACCAAATTTCATCGCACCTGTTCCACAAGCAGCAGCACAAGCAGCAGCAGCCATAAACTCTTCGTCTTTAACTACTCTGTTCTCTTTCTTAGCTTTTAAGATTGCAGCTTGAGTTTGTTGGATACAGAATGAACATTTCTCAATTACTCCTCGTGTACGTACAACAACATCTGGATTAAGTACCATACGACCTAAATCATTGTTCATGTGGAAGTCGTATTTATCATTGTTCGCCCAGTTAAACCAGTTGAAACGACGTACTTTATAAGGACAGTTATTTGCACAATAACGAGTACCAACACAACGGTTATAGGCCATCATGTTTTGACCTTGACGACCATGAGATGTTGCACCTACTGGACACACAGTCTCACAAGGAGCGTGGTTACAGTGTTGACACATTAATGGTTGGAAAATCACATCTGGATTTTCAGCCTCTGGCTTAATTAAACGTGTATATTGTTGTGGTTCGTTATCTGGATCAGATTCTAACGCAACTTTTTGAGTTAATTTTCCGTCTTTATCTTGGTAAGTAACATCAGAGTAGTAACGGTCAATTCTTAACCAATACATATCTCTCGACATACGCATTTGCTCTTTACCAACAGTTGGTACGTTGTTTTCTGCTTGACAAGCAATCACACACGCTCCACATCCTGTACAAGAGTTCATATCAATTGTTAAATTGAAGTGAGGTCCTGTTGAACGATCAAAACTAGCCCATAAATCTACTTCACCTACTGGAGAATCTCCTCTCCATGTTGGCATCTTCGCAACTGGATTCCATTCTTGACGATCTGTGTTGATGAAATCTGCTAAAGAAACTTCTCTTGCGATTTCGTAACGTCCCATCAATGTTGGTTGTTGTTGCATGTTAGCAAATTCGTGTTTATCTGAACGAGAAGATTTTTCGATCTTAACGTTAGATGCACCTACATTACCAGTGTATAATGCGAAAGCGTTAACCCCTACATTATTTGCAACTTTACCAGCTTTTGTACGACCGTAACCGAAAGCTAAACCTACAGTTCCGATTGCTTGACCTGGTTGGATGAATACTGGAACATTTTCTAAAACTACTCCATTAACAGTTAAGTTTACATACTCACCGTCAAATTGCATTCTTCCGTTTGTAACGTTGTAGTTATCTTGAATTTTGATTCCTAATTTTTCCGCATCATTTGGATTAACTGTTAAATAGTTATCCCAAGAGTTACGTGTAATTGGATCTGGTAATTCTTGTAACCAAGGATTGTTTGCTTGTGTACCATCTCCTAAACCAGCTTTAGAATAGAATTGAATCTCCCATTCTGTCGCTTTACCAGCAGCTAATTTTGTAGCAGCAGCTGCAGCAACACCAGTGTTAGCAGTAAATGTAGAAGTTTCAGTCGCTTCATTATAACCATTGTATAATGCTTTGTTGAAATCTACACCTAATTTTGGTAAAATAGCTGATTCCCAGTTTTGTTTTACATATAAGTAATATGGAGAAACTTTTTGTCTAGTTGCAGAAACCGCCATCACCATAATTGGATCATTTGGATCTTCTACTTCTGTTACTTTAGTTACTCCTGTCATCCATGCGATTAATGAATCTTGGAATTGACGAGAATCAAATACACGTGGAATTGTTGGTTGTTGTAATGAATAAACACCTGTTAATGGGTTGAAATCATTCCAAGACTCTAAACCGTGAGTAACTGGAGCAATAACGTCCATTACTGATGCAGTTTCGTCTAATTTTTCAACTAAACCAACTTTAAGTCCAATGTTTTTGAAAGCTGCTTCAATTTCTTTTGCATTTTTAGCATTGTAAATTGGATTTGTTTGGAAGTTTAATAAAACTCCAACTTGTCCAGCTTTAGCTTCTGCAACAAATTGATTAAATACAGCGTCGTTAGACTCTTTTAATAAAACAGCTTTATCAGAAACTGCAGCTGATCCTAACAATTGGTTAATTGCGTATGCAATTGCGTATGCTTCTTTCGAACCATCAGCCATAACAACCGCTTTAGAACCTTTTGCTGTTAATTCAGCAGCAATAGCTAATGCTTCTTTAGATGAAGCTGAACCACCTGCTAATTTATTATAAACTTCAGCCAATACTTTTTCAGTATCAGTTGGTTTTAATGGATAACGTGTATCAGCATTTGCTCCTGTTAAAGATAAAACAGATTCTACTTGGATGTGACGCATCATTTTTGCTCCTGGTTTACGAGCAATACCATAATCACCTTCCATTCCACCACCATTATAATCACCTAAGAAATCTGCGTTGAAAGAAACAACTAATTCAGCATTCTTAAGATCGTAGAATGGCAATTCTCTTTTTCCATAAACTTCTTGCGCTGCGTCTAATGCATTCGTAGAAGAAATTGCATCATAAACAACGTGTTGAGTTGTTGGATATTTTGTTGCAAACTCAGCAATCAACTTTTTAGTTGTTGGTGAAGGTAAAGATGAAGTTAAAATAACTACTTTTTTCCCTCCTACTGATGCTAATGCTTTTGTTACACGGGCATCAAGCTCTTTCCAAGATGTTGCTTTGAAGTTTTCACCTGCGTTTGTTAAAGGTGATTTTATTTTATCAGAATCGTATAATGATAATACAGATGCCTGAACACGTGCATTTGTAGAACCATAATATTTTGCGCCTTTGTTTGCATCAATTCTAATAGGACGACCTTCTCTTGTACGTACTAATACGTTCGCGTAATCGTATCCATCAAAAATTGTAGATGCATAATAAGTAGGTACACCAGGCATAATGTTTTCTGGTTTCACTACATAAGGAACAGATTTTACGATTGGAGCTTCACAGGCTGCTAAAGTAACAGCAGCTGTACTGAACCCTAAAATCTTCAAAAAGTCACGTCGTGAAGTTTGACTATTCTCCATGGCGTTATCATTCCCTAAGAAATTATCTACAGGAATTTCTTCTGCAAATTCGTTGGTAGTTAACTTTTCATTTAATGTATTGTCAGTTAACTCCTCAAAACTTTTCCAGTAATTTTTCTTCGAAGCCATTTATACTCCTCTCTTTTTTATATTAATAATGACATTTACCACACTCTAAACCTCCGATAGCATCAACTGTAATCTTAGTTGCGTCACCGTACTGTTTTTTCAGTTTTTCGTGTAGTTCTGCGTAATATTCTTTGTTATACTCGTTGTCCATATCTACCTCAGTAGTTCTGTGACACTCGATACACCATCCCATTGTGAAATCATTCGCCATTTTCACTTCGTTCATTTCATCAACACGTCCGTGACATGCAAAACAAACTTGGTCTCCTGATCCAATGTTCAATTCTTTAGCATTTGGAATAGTTCCATCTTTAATCGCTTTCTTAATCGCTTTCTCTCCAGCTACAACGTGTTGTGCGTGGCTAAAGAATACGAAATCTGGCATATTGTGGATACGTACCCATTCGATTGGTTTTTGTGGACCATCGTATTTGTTCGTTTCTGGATTCCATCCAATAGCTTTATACATTTTTTGGATTTCTCCTGTATAGAAATTCTTAACTGCTTCCTCATCAGCGAATTTACCAGAAGTGATTAATTCTTCTTCGAAGTAATCTCCTTTGTATTCTTTGATTGTTTTGTGACAGTTCATACATACGTTTGGTGAAGGAATTCCAGACACTTTACCGTATTTAGCAGAACTGTGACAGTACTGACAGTCGATACCTTGTACACCTGCGTGAACTTTGTGAGAAAAATAGATTGGTTGTTCTGGCTCGTAACCTTTATCAACACCAATTCCCATTAATCCCCAATACACGTTGTACAATGCAAAGAATGCTAATACTGCGATTAACACACCACCAACTTTTTGGTATTTTTGGAAGAAGTTTGCGAAAGAAAAAGCAGCTTTTTCTTCTTTAGAATCTAAATCATCAGTTGCAGTTGCTTTAACTAATGCATTAACGCGAACCAAAATCCACAATAATAATGCTGCTAATACAACAAATCCAACTGCGATAACTCCTGTTCCAGCACCACCTCCGTTTCCGGCAGCAGCAGCTTTAGCAGCAGCAGCTTCTTTCTTTTTTGCAGCTTTTGCATCATCAAAAGCCTTTTTACCACCATCAGGATCGGCAGTATACGCTAGAATATTATCAATATCACCATCAGATAAGTTAGGAAAAGCTAACATTTCAGTGTTATTGTACTCAGCGAAAATTTTGTTTGCATACGCATCTCCAGACGCACGTAAAGCTTTGTTGTCCTTAATCCAAGAGTGTAACCACTCTTTTCCAAGCCCAGCTTCTTCTTGTACGCGTTTCTCAACATTACGTAATTCCGGCCCAATTAACTTACCATCAATCTGGTGACATGCAGTACAGTTGGCTTCGAATAATTCGTAACCTTTACCTGCATCTTGGGCATTTGCTAAGGAGAACGTCGATAGTATTATCGCGCAGCTCCATAAACGTATTCTTTTTAGAAATCTTGCCTTCATTTACTTAAATAATCTCAGTTCGTTGTTTCTTTTAACTCGTTTTTATTTGAACACTTAACTAACAGCAAAAATAGCTTCAATACTTAATAAAATCATAAAGTTTACATACTGAACTTTGTCATTGAGCTTAATTTAAAACGTTTCTAAATTAATTGTTAAAAAATATCACTGTATAAATATTATCTATTTGATTTGATAGAAAAGATTTAGAACAAGAAAAATTACTATTTAACATAATTTAAAAAAATAATCATTGTTGTTTTTATTACAATCTGCCAACCAATTTTACGAAACGACAATCAAATATTTGTTAGTTGAAAAAAATTGGAACAATATTCGTTGTAAGAAAATAAAAGTCTATAAAATTTAATAACTTAATTGTAAAAAGTATATTTGCACAAATTAATTTCATCTTATGAAAAAATTTATCTTTTTATTCCTTATTACTTTTTCTTCTTGCGTTTTTGCTCAAGATAAAATTGATACCGTTCAAATTATCAACAATGGTACATTGAATATGGAAATTGATAGTAGAATAAATAATGTATTAAAAGCAAAAGAAGACGCTGTTTGTAGTTATACCACTACTGTAAAGAAACCGACAGAGAAAAAACCAGTTATACAATCTAATGATCCTTGCGCAGGCACACCACAAGTGAATGGTTTCAAAATTCAGATTTATTATTCGAAAGATAGAAAAGATGCAGAGAAGGTAAGAAATGAATTTGCGCGTTCCTATCCAGACTTATCATCACAAACAGCTTATTTTTCACCAGATTATCGCGTTTTAGTTGGAGATTATTTTACAAGAGCTTCAGCTACCAAAGATATTCGTCGTTTGAAATCAAAATATAATAGTGCATTTTCTATTCCGTTCAAGGTTTTATGTAGAAAAGCAAAATAATATTATTTTATAAAAAGGAAAATGTATCCTTATCACAACAAAATAAAACAACGAATAAAGAATGGTGAATTAATTTCGTTTGAATTTGTAGAAAAATATAAAAATATTTCTCCATGTTTAGTTTTATTTTTCAAAACAGAACCTTTTATACGACCTATTCGCGAACATCGTTTTTCTGAATATAGACTATTATTAAAAATAGAAAACGATTAACTTTCTTTAGAAATTTAAAATTTTTTCGAAAAAAATAAAAAAAAGCGTTATCAATTTTCTTGGTAACGCTTTTTTATATTTTAATGGTAATATTTAGTAGTTGATTCATGCTTTTGTTTTTAGTTGTTCAGAATTCTGCCTCTGCCTTCAATTTCTAATTGAATAAGTATCGATGCTAAATTTGTTTGTACAAATCCCAAATTACCTGCAACTAAAACTCCTTTTTCTCCTGTCGATATTTTTTCGATTCCGTAAACACTTGATTCATCTTCAGGATTCGAATTTCCTTCGTAACGATAGATGTAAATAATTCTAAAATCGTGCGGATGATCAATCAAATCACTTTCTAATAAATTAAAATCTTCTTGATATCCTTTTTCCGCAAGTTTACGTAACGCAACACTTGACGTTTCATAATTAAATTGCCTTCTTTCAAACATAAAATTTACTTTTACTTGGTTAATACTTATAAATCTAATCAATTAATAAACAGAAAGTTGTTAAACATTCGTTAAGTATTTAAGTGCATAAAAAAATTAACATACTTAATGACTTATTGTATTCAAAATAAGTTCTTATTTTTGACAAAAAGATACAATGATTTTAGAAAAATTAAACCAAAACGAAGCTAATTTTGCTGATGTTATTGCGCATATTGAAGAAAATTATCTTTATACAGCTTCTGCTTTTGTAAATGGAAATCAGGAAAATGCTGTGGATCAAAATCAAGGAAGTGCGAAGGTTTTTGCTTTTGCAAAATTGAATAATTTCTCTGAAGATGATACCTTAAAATTATTTGCAGAACATTATCAAGCTGTATTAGATTCGCCAGAAGGAACTGATCACAATAATATTCGTCAATTTATGCAAAACGGATGGAAAGGTGTGACATTTGAAAACGAAGTGTTGACAAAAAAATAAACTCAAAAAAAAAACGTCTTACAAAATGTAAGACGTTTTTAATTCAACTAATGTCCCGTCCTGAAATAG
>NZ_DJTP01000033.1:0-25266 GCF_002440405.1 Empedobacter sp. UBA6305
TTATTAATCAAAATGCACAACAGGTAGAAATTAATAAAAATAAATCATACTCAGACAGTATAATGATACCTGATGAAGATTGCGAGTATTGTTATTTTTACCCTATAATTGAAGAAAATACTATTTTAATGATAAGAAAAGATACATTGATTTATGATGAAAAAGGAGCTGTAAAATTGATTCATTAATTTTCTAAAGCGTCAAACCTTCTAAATCATCAATGGTCCCGTTGTAGATATTCACATCAACTTTATAACGTTTTACACCATCTATGGTTGCTTTTTCGGTAAATTGCCAAAAATCCCAATGCCCTTTCATTTCTTGGACCCAAAAATTGTAATTGGCAATCCAAATAATATAACCATCAAAATGATCTTGTAAATAATCTTCAAAATATTTATCTGATGTATAAATAATCGGTTTGATATCGTAATGCTCTTCAACAATTTTGCACCAATTCTTGATTCCTTCGACTAAACGATCCATGGATTGTGTTTTCGGTAAGGTTTCAATATCCAAAACTGGAGGCAAATCACCATTTTCTAATTTTACTTTTGCAATAAAATTTTGTGCTTGTAAAGTAGAGTTTTCATCTGGACGATAAAAATGATAAGCACCACGCAAAATATTATTTTCTTTTGCACCTTCCCAATTATCCTCAAAAGTCTCATCAATAGACGAAGTTCCCATTGTAGAACGGATAAAAGCAAAATTTATCGGATATAAATTGTAAATCGTATGCATTTTCGTCCAATCAATTTTTCCTTGATAATGCGAAACATCAACACCAAAAGTTTTGAGATAATATTTATCCATCACCTCAATATTTCGGATATCAAATTTTGTGACTTTACCATCAACCAATTTTTCGCCTTTCAACGATTTTTCTACAACCGAAAAATAGTAATGAATACCATGACGATAACGATATGTAAAATAAACAACGCACAAAATCAGTAAACTAATCACATAAGTCGAAAGTTTGATTTTTTTTAATGTACTAAAAATAGATTGTTGTGTTTTCTTTTTACGAGGCATTTTAGTAGTTGAAATAGATAAATTCTATGCAATATTACTTCAATTTTAGATGATAAAAAAAGTAAAATCTTCATTATCTTTGTTCAGTATGAAAAAATGGATATTAGCCGCAAGGCTTCGCACATTACCACTTTCTTTGAGTGGATTATTATTGGCTGGATTTATTGCAAAATCAGAAGGAATTTTTCGAAATGATATATTTTTCTTATCTCTTTTAACAACTTTGGCTTTCCAAATTTTATCAAATTTCGCGAATGATTATGGCGATGCGGTAAAAGGAACGGACGCAAATAGAGTAGGAGAGCAGCGTGCTGTAGCATCTGGATTGATAACTCAAAACCAAATGAAAATAGCTATTGGAATTATGGTTGCAATTTCTTTAGCTTGCGTTTCAGCATTGTTGTATGTATCTTTTTATCCAAATGATATGAAATATATTTACATTTTTCTTGGACTGGGAGTTGCGTCTATTTTTGCAGCAATGGCTTATACAATGGGAAAAAAACCATACGGATATATTGGTTTAGGTGATGTTTTTGTGTTCTTATTCTTTGGGATTTTAGCTGTTGCTGGTGGAGAATTTTTATATTCTAAAGTTTTTCAATGGCAAATTTTATTACCTGCAGCTTCGATGGGATGTTGGAGTGTAGCAGTGCTAAATTTGAACAATATGCGAGATGTGAAAAATGATGTCAAAAACAATAAAATTACTGTTGCATCAAAATTAGGTTTTCAAAAAAGTAAATATTACCAAATGGCTTTAATGACGATTCCGTTCGCATTAAGCGCATTATATGTAACGATGTCACCACTTAAACAAGGTAAATTATCTGGTTTTGTATTTTTAATTTTAATCTTTTTTGCGAACGCCATTCGTCGTCAAATTTTTGCAGTAAAAGATCCTAAAGATTTCGATCCATTCTTGAAACAAGTAGCAATGTTAGCTTTATTTTTCGCTGTATTATTAGGATATAGTTTAATCGGTTTCGATTTTATTGATACTTTAATTCGTTAATCACAAAAAAATATATAATGAAAATTCAATATTTAGGACATGCCTCGCTTGCGATTGAAGCAAACGGTAAACACATTATTGTTGATCCATTTATTACACCAAATGAATTAGCAAAGAATATCGATTTCGAAAGTTTAAAAGCGGATTATATTGTTATTACGCATGCGCATCAAGATCATGTGTATGATGTGGAAGAATTGGCAAAACGTACAGGAGCTTTGATTATTTCGAATGCAGAAATTGCTTCTTATTATTCGGAAAGAGGTTTAAAAGCACACGGAATGAATACAGGTGGTAAATTTAGTTTTGATTTTGGTTCGATTCAATCTACAATTGCATTTCATTCGAGTTCATTTGCTGATGGAACATATGGAGGAGATCCAAATGGTTACATTATCGAAAGTGAAGGAAAGCGAGTTTACATCGCTGGTGATACAGCTTTGACATACGAAATGAAGTTGATTCCGGATACAATTGGACAACTTGATTTAGCAATTTTACCAATCGGAGATAATTTTACGATGGGGGCAAAAAGTGCTTCTATTGCGGCAGAATATGTGCAAGCAACTAAGGTTTTGGGTTATCATTATGATACTTTTCCACCAATTAAAATTGATAAAGCAGAAGCGAAATCTATTTTCTTTTCGCGTCATATTCAATTGATTTTATTAGAAATTGGCGAAGATTTAACGGTTTAAGAAATTCTTTACAATATATAAAAGCTCGAGATAATCTCAAGCTTTTTTATTGATTTGATCTCGGTTGAAAAAGATTATCTTTGCCGCAATTATTCGATAAAATTTATGATTACAGTTAATGATATTGCCGTTCAATTCGGTTCTTCAACGTTGTTTAGTGGAGTTAGTTTTGTGATAAATGAAAATGACAAAATTGCCTTAATGGGTAAAAATGGTGCAGGAAAATCTACTTTACTTAAGATTGTTGCAGGAATCAATAAACCTTCTTTGGGAAATATTTCAGCACCAAAAGATGCGGTAATTGCATATTTGCCGCAACATTTGTTAACCGAAGATAATTGTTCTGTTCGCGAAGAAACGTCAAAAGCTTTTGCTGAATATTTATCAATGAAGAATGAAATTGATGAATTAAATGAGCAATTAACTGTACGAACTGATTACGAAAGTGATGATTATATGAAGCTAATCGAACGCGTTTCGGAAGTCAGTGAAAAATTTTATTCGATAGAAGAAGTAAATTACGAAGCCGAAGTGGAAAAGGTTTTGAAAGGAATGGGATTTGCGCAAGAAGATTTGGATCGATCAACTTCTGAGTTTTCGGGAGGTTGGCGTATGCGAATCGAATTGGCTAAAATTCTTTTGCGTAAACCTGATTTGATTTTATTAGATGAGCCTACAAACCACTTGGATATCGAATCAATTCAATGGTTAGAGGATTTCTTGAAAAATCAAGCCAAAGCTGTTATGGTGATTTCGCACGACCGCACGTTTGTCGATAATATTACAAATCGCACTATTGAAGTTACAATGGGACGAATTTATGATTACAAAGCCAAATATTCTGACTATTTAGTGTTGCGTCAAGATCGTAGAATTCATCAGCAAAAAGCTTATGATGAGCAACAAAAATTCATAGCCGAAAATAAATTATTTATCGAACGTTTTCGCGGAACTTTCTCTAAAACAGAACAAGTACAATCACGCGTTCGTATGTTAGAAAAGTTAGATATTATCGAGGTTGATGAGGTTGATACTTCAGCTTTGAAATTGAAATTCCCTGCGGCTGCACGTTCTGGGCAATATCCTGTTGTAGTCGAAAATTTAGATAAATCGTATGGTGATCATATTGTGTTTAAGGATGCAAATATGGTCATCGAACGAGGACAAAAAGTGGCGTTGGTTGGGAAAAATGGTGAAGGAAAATCAACAATGATTAAAGCGATTATGAATGAAATTGATTTTGAAGGAAAATTAGAAATTGGTCATAATGCACAAATCGGATATTTTGCTCAAAATCAAGCTGCTTTATTAGATGAAGATTTAACTATTTTCGAAACTGTAGATCGCATTGCAGAAGGTGATATCAGAACACAAATTAAAAATATTTTGGGTGCATTCATGTTCAAAGGTGATGATATCGATAAGAAAGTAAAAGTGCTTTCTGGAGGAGAAAAAACACGTTTGGCAATGGTAAAATTGTTGTTAGAACCTTATAATGTCTTGATTTTAGATGAGCCAACAAATCACTTGGATATGAAAACAAAGGATATTATCAAAGATGCGTTGAAAGAATTTGAAGGAACAGTAATTTTAGTTTCTCACGATCGTGATTTCCTAGATGGATTGGCAGAGAAAGTTTTCGAATTTGGAAATAAACGTGTCAAAGAACATTTCGAAGATATCAAAGGTTTTCTTGCAACAAAGAAAATGGAAAACTTGAAAGAAATAGAAAAGTAAATTTTAGATAAAAACAAAAAATCCACTCAACTGAGTGGATTTTTTTATGCTTGTTTTTTCACGAATTTCGTTAAAATAACGATTAATTGTCCGTCAACTTTTCCTTCAATTTGTTCGGTATTATCATGAACTAAACGAATGTTTCGAACAGCAGTTCCAATTTTTGCATTGATAGAAGAACCTTTTACATCCAAATCTTTAATCAATGTCACCGTATCTCCATTCACCAAAATATTTCCATTGCTATCTTTGTGCAAATCCACACTTCCGTCACCTTCGTGATCGCCAGAAGCTTTTGCCCACTCCATATTTTCGTCATCTAAATACATCATGTCTAAAGCATCAGCAGCCCAAGATTCGTTTCTAAAGCGATTTAGCATTCGCCAAGAAAGCACTTGTACGGCAGGAACTTCGCTCCACATAGAAGAAAGTAAAAATGATTCCCAAAAAGAAGCATCTAATTCCTCTTTCTTTTCAATTTGGTTGATACATTTTTGTGTAATGTAAACATTTCGATCAGGATTACTACTTGCATCAGGATTCACTTCATAAATAGCTAAATCCTCTGTAAATCCTGTCAACTCACATTGGTTGCCACTTCTTTCTTGTAAAAATGTTTCTAATTTCATATGTTGATTTTAAAGCTTTGCAAAGATAACCTTTATTTAGAATTTAAACTTTTAAGGATTTTTAATCAGAATTATTTAAATTCGTTAAGAATAAAATTCAACCTTAAAATATGTTAGTAAAGAAAAACTCAGGTGAGTTAATTCCATATAATCCAAAAGCTTTAAAACGTTCATTAACGAAATCTGGCGCAAAAAAAGAGGAAGTTGAAGAAGTTTTCGAATTAGTTTCGAAAGATCTTTACGAGGGTATTCCGACAAGAGAATTGTATAAAATTGCTTTTGCCCATCTCAAAAATTATAGAAATTCGTATGCGGCGCGTTATAGCTTGAAAAGAGCTTTGCGAGATTTGGGACCAGAAGGATACTATTTCGAAAAGTGGATTGGAAAAGTGATGCAAGCGGCAGGATATCAATCTTTGCATTCAGAAATTGTACAAGGAAATGCGGTAACGCACGAAATAGATGTGGTGGCTTCTAAAGGTGATCAGTTACTTTTTTGCGAATGTAAATTTAGAAATGACGAAGATGCCAAAATTTCGGTGACAACACCGATGTATTTTTTATCACGAATGAAAGATGTAGAAGGTCATACGTATCATTTTTTTGGACGAGATATGAAACCAACAAAAGGTTTCTTGGTAACAAATGCTTATTTGACAACTGATAGTATAGATTTTGCAAATTATTATGGAATTGGATTAATTTCTTGGGATTATCCAGAAACAAATAGTATCAAATATTTGGTTGATAATGCGGCTTTGTATCCAATTACATGTTTAACGACTTTGACGCCAGAGCAAGAAAAAGTTCTTTTGTCAAAAGAATGTATTTTGGTGAAAGATTTAAAACAAAATAATAAGTTTTTAGATTCATTAAATTTGTCTCAAGAACAACGAAACGAAGTTTTGGAAGAAACGAATGAATTGTTAGAAATCGAGAATTTTACGTGCGAAATTGCTTAAAATGAAATAAAAAAGAAGCTCAATATTGAGCTTCTTTTGCTTTATAATTCTTTAAAAATCTCAAAACTATCTTTGTGATCGCACCAAAATTCATCCAAATTAATCATTCGATCTTTTAGGAACGGAATAATTTGCGGCCAATCGGTTTCTCTAAAAATACTAATGTTTTCTAAACGTATTTTTATTGTCGAAATCATTTTTCCGTCTTCGTCATAATCTTCTTTTGTCCAAATCCATTTTTCGCCAAGATAATTTTCCAAAACATTTTCATATTCCTCAAACTGTTCATAGATCATCAGTTGAACTGACGGATCTGGATGCGAAATTTCAATCGAAACCTCTGCAAACTTGCGTTCGACATCCGTTCTAAAATAAACACCTTTTATATCCGTTTTGTAATTTATCCAATTAATACGCGTTCCTTCGGCATTCATCTGCAATTTCATATACGTTCCATACGAAATCCAAAAATCCTTTTTTATGCGATAAGCATCTTCTTTTGAAAACAAATTGATTATTTTTTTACAAAAATCGGTTTAATATTCTATTCAACAAAATTTCGAGAAAAATAGCTTGGATTGATTCTTGTTCTATTACATTTGAACAAATATTTTTAAAAAGTAAATATGAAACTATTTTCTTTCCTTGGTTTAATGGGAATTTTGGCTTTTTCTACTGTAAATGCACAATCTGTGGAAACTGTAAAATATGAAGCTTTACACGAAAAAATCACAACTTATAAAGATCAAGTTGTTGTCGTTAATTTTTGGGCAACATGGTGTGCTCCTTGCGTTGAAGAAATTCCTGCATTTATGGAAATTAATGAAAAATACAAAGACAATCCCAATTTCAAAATGCTGTTGGTATCTTTGGATCGACCAAAAGTATTGGATAAAGTAAAGAAATTTATAACAGATTATCACATCAATACAGAAGTTGTTTTACTGGATGACACCAAGCGGATGAATGAATGGATTCCTTCTTTCGATTCCAAGTGGGGTGGAAATATTCCTGTTACAATTATTTACAATAAAGGAGAAAAAGTTGTTTTTCATGATCAAGCCATGACCAAATATGAACTGGAGGATGAAATCAATGAAATTCTTCCATAAAATCAGATGTGATATTTTTTCAATTTAACTTCCATTCTTGCAAACTATTATGTACCTGTAATTGTTTCTATTGTTAAAATATGATTTTATTCATGTTTTTAATAAATATTATTGTATTTTTAGTAGACACTAATTAAATAACACTAATTAAATAACAATAATATGAACAAACTTATCTTTACATTAGCTACACTTGCTGTATTCACAGCTTGTAGTGATGACACTAAAAACGAAATGGATCCTCAAGCAGAATCTGCTAATCAAAAAGTTGCAAGTCGAACGTGCGCTTCTGATGAAGTTTTAAAATTACAGCTATCAGAAAATCCTAATCTGGCCTCAAAAATGGCAGATATTGAAGCCCATGCCCAAAACTTTGAAAAAATGCAAGGAAAACTAGTCAATGGAACTATTGTTATCCCTGTTGTTGTAAATGTTTTGTATAAAACGGCCGCTGAAAATATTTCTTTAGCTCAGATTCAATCTCAAATTGATGTTTTAAATAAAGATTTCAATGCACAGAATGCTGATTTTTCACAGGTACCCGCTTTGTTTTCAAATGTAAAAGCAAATGTTGGGATTAAATTTGAATTAGAAACGGTGAACAGAAAACAAACAACAAAAACTTCTTGGGGAACAAATGATGCCATGAAGAAAAGTACAGGAATTCTGCCAACTTCCCCTACAACAAAACTTAATTTATGGGTTTGTACAATCGGAAGTGGTATTCTGGGTTATGCACAATTTCCCGGGGGTAGTTCTGCAACAGACGGAGTGGTAATTGATTCAAGATATTTTGGAAATACAGGAACAGCAACTTACCCGTTCAATTTAGGGAGAACAGCTACTCATGAAGTTGGGCACTGGATGAATTTACGTCACATTTGGGGAGATGGTGGTGGATGTCTAACAGATTATGTGAACGATACGCCTTATCATAATGCACCAAACTATGGTGTCCCTGCATACCCTCATTATAGTACATGTTCAGGATCTCCTGTCGAAATGACCATGAATTATATGGATTATAGTGACGATAGAGGATTATATATGTTCTCTGAAGGACAAAAAAGTAGAATGTTATCTATTTTCAGTCCGGGAGGTGCACGCTATAGCTTCGCTCAATAACATCAGGATAATTAAATATAGTAGTAAAAAACTCTTGAATGAATAGTTCAGGAGTTTTTTATTTTTTGTAAGTTTATCTAAACTTAAAACTACAAAAATGAATAAAAAACATATCAGAAAAGATGTCATTCAGCATCTTATTCAACTTAAACAAGATGAAATAAACGCCTTAAAAGAATCGGAGCGAATTTATACTGAAAGTGCTGATTTAGATGAAGAATCGAGTTTAGAGCTTGATGATTTTGCACAACAAAGTCAGTCGACAGATTCCGCCAGAAATTTACAAATAAGAATTAATCAAGCAACAGAAGATTTAAATAACTTCAGAGTACTTCGCCCTGAGTTGATTGATGAAATAACGGAAGGAAATGTTGTTTTGACTGACAAAGTTAATTTTGTCATTGGTTTATCTTTCAAAGATTTCGAATGGGAAAATAAAAAGTTTGTAGGAATTAGTACACAAGCACCTATTTTTGAAGCGTTGGTTGGAAAACGAGCCGGCGATAAAATAGAATTTAATGGAATAAAATATACCATAGAAGAAATATTATAGCATGCCAAAAATACATACAATAGACCTGAATTTTCAAAATGAAAAGGAAGCTATCGCAACTTATTTAATCGAAACAGAACAGGGACCGGTTTTAGTCGATCCGGGCCCATACTCCACTTTCGAAAATCTGAAAACAGGAATAGAAGCTTTAGGTTGGCGGGTAATCGATATTGAAAACATATTAATTACACATATTCATTTTGATCACGCTGGTGCTGCATGGAAATTTACAGAACATGGCGCAACAATTTTTTTAAATCCGATTGGTTTACCGCATCTGAAAAATCCTGAGAAATTGTGGGAATCTGCAAAAATGATTTATGGTGACGATATGGATCGTTTGTGGGGAGAAATGAAACCAATTGACGAAGAATATTTGGTTGGTTTGGCAGATGGACAAAGTGTGGAGTTTGGTGATGCTGTTTTTCAGACTGTTTATACGCCTGGACATGCTGTTCATCACAATGCTTATGTGTTGGACGATGTTATTTTTACAGGTGATGTAGCGGGGGTGAAGATAGAAAATGGACCTGTTTCGCCTCCTTGTCCGCCGCCAGATATTAATATTGAATTGTGGAAAGAATCGATTGCTAAATTGAGAAAAATTAATGCAAAAGGAATTTATCCGACGCATTATGGTTATCACGAAGATTTAGAAAATCATTTTGATCAATTAGAAAAAGCTTTAGATGATTGGTCAAATTATATCAAACCGATGTATGATGATAAAATTCCGACCGAAGAAATTGTCCCTGTTTTTGTCGATTATGTCACAAAAAACTATAAAGACTTAGGTTTAACAGAAGATCAAATTCAGGTGTATGAATATGCCAATCCATGCTGGATGTCTGTTAATGGACTAATGCGTTATTGGAAATTAAAAGAACAAGGAAGATTATAAAACGAAAAGCTGTCAAAAATTTTTGACAGCTTTTTTATAGTGTTTAAAACTGAACGATGATTATAATCGAATTAATTTATCTTTTGCAACTTGATAATCTACTAATAAATCGTCGAAAACTTCTGCAACTGTCGGAATAGAATCGATTAATGACGAAACTTGACCAATTTCTAATTCTCCATTTACCAAATCGCCTTCAAACATTCCTTTCTTAGAACGTCCTCTACCCAAAAGTTCTTTCAAATCTTCTGCGGTTGTGCCTTGTTGATATTTTTCTTGAACTTGATTATAAAACTCATTTTTAATCAATCGAACAGGAGCCAATTCTTTCAATGTAAGTTGCGTGTCACCTTCTTGCGCATTTACAATCACATCTTTGAAAGCTTGATTAGCAGAAGATTCCTGAGTTGCAGCAAAACGAGAACCAATTTGTACTCCATCTGCACCTAATGCAAATGCTGCTAAAATTTGAGAACCTGTTCCAATTCCTCCAGCAGCAATTAATGGAATATCGATTTGACGTTTCACATTCGGAATAAGACAAAGTGTAGTGGTTTCTTCTCTGCCATTATGTCCGCCAGCTTCAAAACCTTCTGCCACGACAGCATCCACTCCTGCATCTTGAGATTTTAATGCAAATTTGGCACTACTGACAACATGTGCAACAGTTATTCCTTCTTTTTTTAAAGTTTCTGTCCACGTTTTTGGATTTCCGGCAGAAGTAAAAACAACTTTTACACCTTCCTCCACAATAATTTGCATAATTTCTTCAATATTCGGATAAAGCATTGGAACATTAACGCCAAAAGAATGATTTGTAGCAGCTTTACACTTCTTTATATGCTCGCGTAAAACATCAGGATACATGCTTCCAGCACCTATTAAACCTAGTCCTCCAGCATTACTTACAGCTGACGCTAATCGCCAACCACTATTCCAAATCATACCACCTTGAATAATTGGATATTTTATTGCAAATAATTTTGTTATATTCGTGTCCATTTTCGTTATATTTAGGCATAAAATTAAATAAATATAGAGAACGAAAAAATTTAATTTTAACATAAATACTGACAGTTTGACTTTGGCAGATTATTTGATTTGCAAAAAATCAAATTTTAGAAAATAAATTAGAGTTTAATTGTCTCTACTAATAATAAAAAATATAAGCTATGTATTGGACTTTAGAATTAGCATCTTATTTAAGTGATGCACCTTGGCCAGCAACAAAAGATGAATTAATTGATTACGCAATTCGTACTGGTGCACCTTTGGAAGTTGTAGAAAACTTACAATCTATTGAGGATGAAGGAGATTCTTACGAAAGCATTGAAGAAATTTGGGCTGACTATCCAACGGACGACGATTTCCTTTGGAACGAGGACGAATATTAAAAATAAAAAAGCCCAAATTGGGGCTTTTTTCGATTCTATAATCTATAACTAACATAGTTAACGTATATTTGCATCTTAATTAGTCTCAAATATATTGTGGCTAATTTTGACGAAGAACGCAGAAAAATATGAATATTTTAAACAAAATTTTACAAGGTTTCTTAGGTGATAAGAATGCCAAAGATGTAAAAGAATTACGAAAATATGTTGACTTAGCGAATGAAGCTGGTCAAAAGCTTAGTTCATTATCAATTGATGAATTAAGAGGGCAAACTTTAGAGTTTAAAGCTAAATTAGCTGATGCGACTAAAGATTTCAAAACTCAAATTGAAGAGTTAAAAAAACAAGTTGAGGAAACAGAAGATTTTGGTGTAAAAGAAGATTTATACGCTAAAATTGATAAAATCAATAAAGAAGCATACGAAGTAGAAGAGAAGATTTTATTAGAAATCTTACCAGAAGCTTTTGCTGTAATGCGCGAAACAGGGAAACGTTTTACTGAAAACGAAACGTTAGAAGTTACAGCTTCTGAGTTTGATAAAGTTTTGGTAAATCGTGGACACGATTTCGTTTCTCTTAAAGATGATAATACTGCAATCTGGAAAAACTCTTGGGATGCAGCAGGTCGTCAAGTAACATGGGATATGTCTCATTACGATGTTCAGTTTATTGGAGGTACCGCTTTACACTTAGGTCGTATTGCGGAGATGCAAACAGGGGAAGGTAAAACGTTGGTTGCAACTTTACCTATTTACTTAAATGCACTAACTGGTCGTGGAGTTCACTTAGTAACGGTGAATGATTACTTGGCAAAACGTGATATGGCGTGGATGCGTCCAATTTTCTCTTTTCATGGTTTATCAGTAGATTGTATCGATAATCACCAACCAAACTCTCCAGGTCGTCGCGATGCGTATGCATCTGATATTGTTTATGGAACAAATAACGAATTTGGTTTCGACTATTTACGTGACAATATGGCAAATACACCAGATGCTTTGGTACAACGTGAATTAAATTTTGCGATTGTCGATGAGGTCGATTCAGTTTTAATTGATGATGCTCGTACACCATTGATTATTTCTGGTCCAGTTCCACAAGGAGATCGTCACGAATTTGATGTATTAAGACCAAAAATTGATCGTTTATATCAAATGCAACGTGAGATGTTAGGAAAAACATTAAACGAAGCAAAAACATTATTCAAACAAGGAGATTTAAAAGAAGGTGGTTTCAAATTATACCAAGTTTACCGTGGTTTACCAAAATACAAACCATTAATCAAATTCTTATCTCAAGATGGTATTCGTGCTCAATTACAAAAAACAGAAGCGCATTTTATTCAGGATAATAACCGTGAAATGCCAAAAGTTGACGAGCATTTATACTTTGTTATTGATGAAAAACAAAATCAATCAGATTTAACAGATAAAGGAATCGAGTATTTGTCTAAAGGAATGGAAGATGAGAATTTCTTCATTTTACCAGATGTTTCGACAAATATTGGAGCAATTGAAAATTCAGGAAAAACTAAAGAAGAAATTCTTCAAATGAAAGAAGAATTTTTCCGTGATTTCTCAATCAAATCTGAGCGTATCCATACTTTAAGCCAATTGTTAAAAGCATATACATTATTCGAAAAAGATATCGAGTATGTTGTGGTTGAAGGTGAAGTAAAAATCGTTGACGAATCGACAGGTCGTATTATGGATGGTCGTCGTTATTCGGATGGATTGCACCAAGCAATTGAAGCGAAAGAGAATGTAAAAATTGAAGCAGCTACACAAACGTTTGCGACAATTACATTACAAAACTATTTCCGTATGTACAATAAGTTAGGAGGTATGACTGGTACAGCGGAAACTGAGGCAGGTGAGTTCTGGGAAATTTACAAATTAGATGTTGTTTCTATTCCAACAAACCGCCCAATTTTACGTAACGATAAAAACGATATTGTTTTCAAAACAAATCGTGAAAAATATAAAGCAGTAATCGAGGAAATTGTTCGTTTATCTCAAGATGACAAACGTCCAGTTTTAGTTGGAACAACTAATGTTGAGATTTCTGAGTTATTATCAAAAGCATTAAAATTACGTGGAATTAATCACAATGTTTTAAATGCAAAATTACACAAAAGCGAGGCTGATATTGTAACAGAAGCTGGTAAACCAGGAGCTGTAACAATTGCAACGAATATGGCTGGTCGTGGTACCGATATTAAATTAACGAAAGAAGTAAAAGAATCTGGAGGTTTAGCAATTATTGGTACTGAACGTCACGATTCTCGTCGTGTAGACCGTCAGTTACGTGGTCGTGCTGGTCGTCAAGGAGATCCAGGATCATCTCAATTCTTCGTTTCATTAGAAGATTCATTAATGCGTTTATTCGGTTCAGAAAGAATTGCAAAATTAATGGACCGTATGGGACACAAAGATGGTGATGTGATTGAACATTCTATGATTACAAAATCTATCGAGCGTGCACAGAAAAAAGTAGAAGAAAATAACTTCGGTATTCGTAAACGTTTGTTAGAGTATGATGATGTAATGAATAAACAACGTGAAGTAATTTACAAACGTCGTCACAATGCATTGTTCGGAGATCGTTTGGAAGTTGATATTGCAAATATGATTTATGATGTTGCGGCTTCTGTTGTAAAATCTAACAAAGATTTCGAAGATTTTGATCAATATGAATTAGATTTAATTAAATTCTTTACAATGGGAACTCCTGTTACTGAAGATGAATTTAGATCTAAATCAATCAAAGATTTAACAAATATTACGTACGACGCAGCAATTGAAGATTACAAAGCACGTATGAAATATGTTGCAGAAACAGCTTTCCCAGTAATTTCGAATGTTTTCGAGAATCAAGGACATATGTTCTCTCGTATTCAAGTACCATTTACAGACGGAATTCGTCAAATGACAGTTGTTTGTGATTTGAAAGAAGCATACGAATCTCAAGGTAAAACTTTAATAAAAGATTTCGAAAAATCAGTTGTATTAAGTTTGATTGATGATAACTGGAAAGAGCATTTACGTGATGTTGATGACTTACGTAAAACGTCTCAAAATGCGGTTTACGAACAAAAAGATCCATTGGTTGTTTACAAACAAGAGTCTTTCCATATCTTCCAAAGAATGTTAGACACAGTGAACAAAGAAATTATTTCGTTCTTGTTCAAAGGAGAATTACCAAATACTCAAAAAGAAGAATCTGTAGAGGAAACTGAATCAGTAAACTAAAAAGATTTTTTTATATAACTTTAACCCTTTCTGAAATTTTCTGAAAGGGTTTTTTAGTATTTTTACATTAACTACTGAAAGTTTTCAGTATCAAATTATTAAAATTTTAAACAAATGAAATTTGCATACTTACACGGCTACCAAGGTTTTGTAACAGATGAAAAGAGAGAATATTTAGATTCTTTGGGAGAATGTTATGCACCATCAATTGATTACGATAATGCTCCAACTTTGATTCAAGATTTGATTGAACATTTTACAAAGGAACCAATCGAATTTATTGCAGGGACAAGTTTAGGCGGAATGATAAGTTATTATTTGGGATTATTGTTAAATGTTCCAGTTTTGATGTTTAATCCTGCTGTAATAGCGGTAGAACGTTTAAAACCTTTTTTGCCAGAACAATTATTAAAAGGAGTTCCAACAAAATCAAATTTAATTTTTACAGGATTAAAAGATGATGTGATCGAACCAAAATTTCAGATTGAATTTGTAGAAAATCTTCAAAAACAAAACGGAAATATCGAACAGATTTTTGATGCTGAAATGACACATTTAATCACATTAGAAGAATTCGAAAAAGCTTTTGAAACTTTTTTGGAGAACAAAAAGTAGATAAAAAATCCCAATAAATTAATTTATTGGGATTTTTAAATTTTATTTATACAAACGCGCTAAATCCTGTGATAGATCGACCTACAATAAGCGAATTGATTTCTTTTGTGCCTTCGTAGCTGTAAATGGCTTCGGAGTCGGCAACAAAACGAGCGACGTCATGCTCTAATAATATTCCATTTCCGCCCATTACTTCTCGTGCTCGTGAAACGACATCGCGTGTTCTCATTGTACAAAAAACTTTAGCTAAAGATGCGTGTTCGTCTAGTAAAATTCCCTCGTCTTGCATTTCAGATAAGCGAAAAACTAAAGTTTGCATTGCTGTTAAATTAGATAACATTTCTACCAAATGTCCTTGTATCATTTGAAAAGAAGCAATTGGTTTTCCAAATTGTTTTCGATTTCGAGTGTAATCCAAAGCGCTTTCATATGCTCCACGAGCGCATCCAGTTGCCATCCAAGCAACTCCAGCTCTCGTCATTCGCAATACTTTTGCCGTGTCTTTAAATGAATTAGCATTTTGTAAACGATTTTCTTCTGTAATTAAACAATCTTTCAGAGTAATCAAGCCATTCTGAACAATTCGTAAAGCCATTTTTCCTTTAATTTTTTCTACAGAAAAGCCAGGATTATTATTCTCGACAATAAAACCTTTTACTTCACCATCATCTAAATCCCTTGCCCAAATAATCACTAAATCTGCAAAAGTCGCATTTCCAATCCATTTCTTTTGACCGTTTAAAATCCAACCTTCTTCTGTTTTTTTACACGTTGTTGTTAAACCTCCTGCCGCACCAGAACCAACTTCGGGTTCAGTTAATCCAAAAGCTCCAACTTTATCAAATTTTTGCATTTGTGGTAACCATTTTGCTTTTTGTTCTTCCGATCCACACATATAAATTGATCCCATAGACAAACCAGATTGTACGCCAAAAAAAGTTGCAATCGAAGCATCTACACGAGCCATTTCCATAGCCAAAACGCCTTCCATAATAAAAGGTAAATTTGGACAACCATAACCATCATAAGTGACGCCACAAATGTTGAGTTCTTTAAATTTTGGAATTAATTCAAAAGGAAATTGATCGCGAAGCCAATAATCATTAACAATTGGTTTAACTTCTTTTTCCATAAAAGCTCTTACTTTTAATTGTAATTCACGCTGTTCTGGAGTTAAAGTGTGAAAAACATCGTAGAAATCACCATCAATTGGAGGAAGTTCTTTGTGTTTTTTATTTGGATTTAACATTTTCATCATTCCTTGAAGTTGTTTATCATCAAGTTTAGAAAAGTTTTCCATTAAAAGAGGTAAATCTACTTTTTGAGAAATTTTATTTAATTGCTCTAAATTAACAGATTTTAGTAGATGGACGATATTTTTTAAATTAGAAAATGCTCCTGACATATTTTGTGGTTTTTTAACCAAAAATTATCAAAGAGCATTCCTAAAATATTGTATTGTAAGAAAAAATTAAGCTTTACCTAATTTTATTTTCAAATTGTCTAACATTGTAGTTGTCATTTTATCGATATCAAATTTTGGTTCAAATCCCCAATCTGCTTTTGCAACAGAATCATCGATAGAAGACGGCCAAGAATCTGCAATAGCTTGACGGAAATCTGGTGCATAATCGATTGTGAAATTTGGAATATGTTTTTTGATTTCTGCTGCTAAATGTTCTGGTGCGAAGCTTAAACCTCCTAAATTATAAGATTTAAATTCACCTAATTGTTTTGGATCAGCAGACATTAATTCAATAATGGCATTTATTGCATCATCCATATACAACATTGGTAAATAAGTTCCTTCTTTCAAGAAAGAAGTATATTTTCCATCTTCAATTGCTTTGTAATAAATATCAACTGCATAATCTGTAGTTCCACCTCCAGCAGGAGTTTTCCAAGAAATAAGACCAGGAAAGCGAACAGAACGAACGTCTACATTATGATTTTGTTGGTACCATTTGCACCAATATTCTCCTGACAATTTGGAAATGCCATAAACTGTAGAAGGAGTTTGAATTGTATTTTGTGGTGTATTGTCTTTTGGTGTATCTGGACCAAAAACACCAATAGAAGAAGGCCAAAAGATTTTATCGATTACTTTATCTTTCGCTAATTCAAGGAAAGTAAGCAAAGTGTCCATGTTTAATTTCCAACCAAACATTGGATTTTTTTCAGCTGTACCAGAAAGTAGAGCCGCTAAATGATAAACAGTTTTAATATTGTGTTTTGCAATGACTTCTTTTATTCGATCAGCATCCATTACGTCAATTACTTCGTAAATTCCGTCGTAATCAACATCTTTAGGATCACGTATATCAGAAATAATTACATTATTTTTTCCATGAATGGTTTTTAATTTCTCAGCCAATTCAGAACCAATTTGTCCTAAAGCGCCGGTGATCAAAATCGTATTGGTTTCCATCTTAAAAAGTTACTTTTGTTTGGTTCCAAATTTAAAGATTTTCTATTGAATATGGATATAGTAAAATAATATTTAGATATTAATAAAGAAATCGATTGTTTTTTGTTAAATATATAAATATGGAATGATATATATAGAAAAATTTTCTGTTTTAATAAGCTTTTTACAATATAAAATATCTTAAATGATAAAGAGTTTTGGTTTGAAAGTTTTAAAAATGTTAATCTTCCTCTTCAAAAGTGTCAAAAATTGCACGAATAATTAATACTTTATTTAGTAAATTTGTAACAAAGGTCGTATTAATTTCGACATATCATATCAAAAATACTTAGTAGAAATATGAAAAAACAACTATTTGTTGCTGCATTTGCATGTACTTCTGTTTTAGCAATTGCGCAAGAATCATATCAGGCTTTTAATCCAAATTATATGGATAAGTCTGTTCGTCCACAAGATGATTTATATAATTATGTAAATGGTAATTGGATGAAAATTACAGAAATTCCATCTGATAGAGCAAGATGGGGAAGTTTCGATGAATTGAGAGAGAATACAGATAAGGTTTCTTTGAAATTGGTAAAAGATTTATTGAATAATAAATATGCTCAAGATTCTAATGAACAAAAAATTTCTGACTTATACTCAGCTTACACAAACATGGAAGCTAGAAATAAAACAGGAATTGCTCCAATTCAGAAATATTTTAAGCAAATTGATGCAATCAAAAATTTGACAGATTTACAAGCGTATTTAACAGAAGTTACTCCAATTGGAGAGAATCCATTTTATGGTGTTTCTGTTTATACTGATATGAAAAATAGTACGCAAAATGCTGTTTATTTAGGAAGTGTTGGATTAACTTTAGGTAAAACATATTACCAAAAAGAGGATGCCAAAAATACTGAAACTTTAGCTAACTTAAATCAATATATCGATCAAGTTTTTCCTTTTACAGGATCTAAAACTCGTGATTTAAAAGGACCAAAAATTGTTGCTTTCGAGAAAATGATGGCAAAATATATCAAAACTGTTGAAGAAAGCCGTGATCCAAATAAATCTTATAATTTAGTAACATTATCGGAAGCAGGAGCTTTTTCTAAGAATGTTGATGTAGTGAAGTTTGTAAAGTCTTTCGGAATTAATCCTGACAAAGTAATCATCCGTGAATTAGATTATTACAAAAATTTAGATAAAATCATAAATCAAGAGAATTTACCAATCATCAAAGATTATTTGAAATTCAAATTGATTGATTCTTTTTCTAATTCTTCTACAACTGAATTAGAAAAAATTAATTTTGACTTCTATGGTAAAAAATTATCTGGTCAAAAAGAACAAAGAGCTTTAGATAAAAGAGGTTTGGCTTATGTAAATGGAACAGTTGGTGAGTTATTAGGACAAATTTATGTGAAAGATAATTTTCCACCAGAGGCAAAAGCAAAAGCGCAAGAATTGATTAGTTATTTATTTAAATCGTTTGATATGCACATCAATAATTTAGAGTGGATGTCAAAGGATACAAAAGTAAAAGCAATTGAAAAGTTAAATAAATTTACGGTTAAAATTGGTTACCCTGATAAATGGAAAGATTATTCAGGATTTAAAGTTAAATCAATTAAAAATGGAGGATCTTTAATTGAAAATAATTTAGCTTACAGTCAATGGAGATTCCAAGATAATTTGAAAGATTTTGGAAAACCAGTAGATAAAACACGTTGGGGAATGTCTCCACAAACAGTTAATGCTTATTTTAATCCAACAAATAACGAAATTGTATTCCCAGCAGCAATTTTACAAGCACCATTCTATGATTATAGAGCAGATGCAGCTGTAAACTTTGGAGGAATTGGAGCAGTTATTGGTCACGAAATTTCTCATGGATTTGATGATTCGGGAGCTAAATTTGACGGAGATGGAAATTTAGTGAACTGGTGGACACCTCAAGATGAAGAAAAATTTAAAGCAGCAACAGGTGCTTTAGCAAGACAATATGATGCTTACGAACCAGTAGCAGGAACACATGTAAATGGAATTTTTACATCTGGAGAAAATATTGGAGATTTAGGAGGAGCTTCTGTTGCTTTTGATGCTTTGCAAATGTATTTAAAAGATAAAGGAACTTACGGAAACATAGATGGATATACTCCGCAACAACGTTTCTTCTTATCTTGGGCAACTATTTGGAGAACAAAAGCGACTGACGAAGCTTTAGTAAATCAAGTGAAAACAGATCCACATTCTCCTGGATATTACCGTTCTTTTGGACCAATCGTTAATATTGATGCGTTCCACGATGCGTTTAAAACAAAACCAGGAGATAAATTGTACAAAGCACCAAAAGACCGTATTAGAATTTGGTAAGATGCTTGGCAAAATTATTGATTGGATAAAAAATAGAAATAGAATTATTAAAATGACAACAGTTGAAGCAATAAACAATGCTAATGTAACATTAGTGGATGTTCGTGAGCCTTTTGAATTGGATACAGATGGATTTGTTCCAAATGCAATCAATATTCCATTAGGAGAAGTTCCTACAAGAGTAGAGGAATTTAAAGCAATGTCAAGACCTATAGTAGTTTTTTGTAGAAGCGGTAACCGTTCAGGTCAAGCTGCACAATATTTGCAAGCGCAAGGTGTAGACGAAATTTTTAATGGAGGAGGTTTTCAAGATGTCTTAGATGTTTTGGAGAAATAATTCGTAATTAATTATTATTCATAAAAAACCGATAAATTTTTATTTGTCGGTTTTTTTTTGTATATTATTGTATTTTAAATAGATATTCGATTAAATTAAAATTATTTAATTTTTTTTGATAAAAAAAGCTAAAAAAATGAGTGACCAAATAAGAATAGGTGTGTCATATTAAATGTAAGCAGTTAAAATGTCAAAAGATTCTATAGAAAATATTGCAGATGACATTTTGGTGTATAAGATTGTCGAAACAAAAAATCAGCATTTGTTCGGTATATTGTATGATAGGTATGCACATACGGTATATAATAAATGTTTGAGTTTTGTAGAGGATCAAGCTGAGGCACAAGATATGACGCACGATATATTTGTAAAGTTGTTTGTAAAACTGAAAACATATCAATCAAAATCTAAATTCTCTACTTGGTTATATTCTTTTACATATAATTTTTGTGTCAATCATGTGCAACGAAAGATAAAAGAAGAAAGAAAAAATTATTCGGTAACGGATGATTTGGTTGATAACTATAATGATGAAATTATTGATGACAAAGAAATTTTTGAATTAAAAATCGAAAAACTAACGCAGTCCCTAAAGGAGTTGGATGTCGAAGAGAAATCTATATTACTCATGAAATATCAAGATGAATTTTCAATCAAAGAAATTTCAGAAACTTTAGAGATTGGTGAAAGTGCAACTAAGATGAGATTGAATAGAGCAAAAAATCGTTTACTAAAAATTTATAACGCTTTGTAAAATGGAAAATCCTTTTAAGACTATACTAGCCAATGAAAAGCTTCCAGAAACAATAAAACAAAAAGTTATGGATGATGTTGCTTTAATAAAATTATCGTTGGAGGTAGCCGATTTGGTTTCAGTAAAATATCCAAGCACAATTGGAAATTTCTTCGGAATCGGAAAAAAATCAACTAACAAACCGAACAAAAAAGATAAAGAAGGTTAACTATAAATAGATTATATGAATATAGGTTTAAATTTTAGCTTGTTAGAAAGTTTATATCAAGAAATGGTACTCGTTTTTCCTAAAGTTGTAGGAGGTATTATATTCATTATCCTGTCATATATCTTGCTAAGATTGATTCTAATATTGACTAAGTACATATTAAAATTATCTAAGATAGATAAATTAAAAAATGCTTTAAACAACAGTGAAGCGTTGAAAAACTCCTCTATTGAAATAGATCCTTCTAAGATTATTTTACAATTTGTACGATTGTTTATTATTTTGTTAATCATTATTATAGGATCTGATATTTTTGGATTAACAGTCGTTTCTAACCAAATAGGAAGAATTGTAGATTATCTGCCACAATTTTTTAGTGCAGTGTTAATATTTGCTGGAGGATTTTATTTGGCTAACTATATCAAAACTTTTTTAAGAAGTTTAATTAAATCAATTGATTTAAACGGAGCAAATATTATTAGTAATATCATTTTTTATATCATCCTTATTTTTACGATAATTACTTCATTAAATCAAGCAGGTGTTAATACAGAGCTAATTACAAATAATCTGTCATTAATTTTAGGATCAATATTTTTGACATTGGCAATTGCATTTGGATTAGGTTCTAAAGATATTATTTATAGATTATTATTGTCGTTTTACACAAATAGGAATTTTGAAATTGGACAAAAAGTAATCATAGAAGATGAGACAAAAGGCGTGATAATTGCAATTAATAATATATGTATGACAATACAAACAGAAAATGAAAAAATTGTGTATCCGATAAAAGTTATCACGAATAAAAAAATACGAATTATAGAAGATTAATCTTACCTACCCAAACCTATTTTTAATAATTATTAACCAACCTATTAATTACTTATTAAAAAACTAAGCCGACTTTTAACCTACCAACCAAAAATCGTGAAAGCAAGTCTTTTACAACTAACAAACCTATCTGATTTAGTAGAAAATTAAAACATCACTTTCTATTATCTATCTAAATCAAACTAAACCAAATTTTTAAAAAGTGACCGAATTAACCAATCGGTCACTTTTATTTTTGTACAAAGTTTATTATTTCATATAATAGTTGTACATTTGCACCTCATTACATAATAATTATTAAATAATATTGGCATGTACTTAACATCAGAAGTAAAAAGCGAATTATTCGCAAAGCATGGTAAATCTGCAACAGATACAGGATCTGCAGAAGGGCAAATCGCATTATTCACTTACAGAATTAACCACTTAACTGGTCACTTGAAAAAAAATCACAAAGATTTTAATACAGAAAGATCATTAGTTATGTTAGTTGGTAAGCGTAAAGCGTTATTAAACTACTTAAAGAAAAAAGATATCACAAGATACCGTGCGATTATCGCTGAATTAGGATTACGTAAGTAATTTTAAACACAATATAAAAGGGCAATTACGTAGAAATTGCCTTTTTTTTTGTTATAAATTAAAATAAGATATTTATCTTTATATAATGCAGTTAAAGCAAACGGCTTTAACTTTAGACGAATTAAATACTAAGAAGACGAATGATTCCACAGGCGATCACAGAAAAAATTACTCTTTCAGACGGAAGAGAAATTACAATCGAAACAGGGAAATTAGCAAAACAAGCTGACGGATCTGTGGTTGTACGCATGGGCGACACCATGTTATTAGCTACAGTTGTAGCAAACAAAGAAGCAAATCCAGGTGTAGATTTTTTACCTTTAACAGTAGATTATAGAGAGAAATTTTACGCTGCAGGACGCATCCCAGGAAATTTCTTCAGAAGAGAAGCAAAACCATCAGATGATGAAGTATTAACAATGCGTCTTGTAGACCGTGTTTTACGCCCAATGTTTCCAGAAGACTTCCATGCTGAGGTTCAGGTAATGATCTCACTTATTTCTTACGACAAAAATGTAATGCCAGAAGCTTTAGCTGGTTTAGCTGCATCAGCAGCCATTGCAATTACAAATATTCCTTTCACATTAATTTCAGAAGCTCGCGTGATTCGTTTGAATGGTGAGTTAATGATTAATCCTTCAAAAGAACAATTAGATCAAGCTGATATCGACATTATGGTTGGTGCTTCTAAAGATTCTGTTGTAATGGTAGAAGGGGAGATGAGCGAAATTTCTGAGCGTGAAATGTTAGATGCAATTCAGTTTGCACATGCTGAAATTAAGAAGCAAATTGAAGCGCAAGAACGTTTAGCTGAAAAAGTTGGAAAATCTTTCCCAAAACGTGAGTACAATCACGAGACACACGACGAAGAAATTCGCGAAAAAGTGTGGGCTTATGCATACGATAAATACTACGATATTGCAAAAACTCCTTCTGACAAACACGAAAGAGGTGAGAAATTTGCAGCAGTAGAAGAAGAATTCTTAGCACAATACGCTGAAGATGAAGAGGAATTAGCTCGTATAGCACCTTTTGCACATATCTATTTCCACGATGTACAAAAAGAAGCTGTACGTCAATTAATTTTAAATGAAGGAATTCGTTTAGATGGTCGTGATCCAAAAACGATTCGTCCAATTTGGACAGAAGTTGATTATTTACCATCAACTCACGGCTCTGCAATTTTCACACGTGGAGAAACTCAAGCATTAGCTACAGTAACTTTAGGTTCTTCTAAAGACGCTAATATGGTTGATGGTGTTGTAACAAACTTCGACGAAAAATTCTTTTTACACTATAACTTCCCACCATTCTCTACAGGAGAAGCTCGTCCTTTAAGAGGAACTTCTCGTCGTGAAATTGGTCACGGAAACTTAGCTCAAAGAGCTTTAGCACAAGTTTTACCAGACGATTGTCCTTACACAGTTCGTATTGTATCTGAAGTTTTAGAATCTAACGGTTCTTCTTCTATGGCAACGGTTTGTGCAGGTACATTAGCATTAATGGATTCAGGTTTACCAATCAAAAAACCAGTTTCAGGTATTGCAATGGGATTAATCACAGATACTAAATCTGGAAAATTCACTGTATTATCTGATATCTTAGGAGACGAAGATCACTTAGGAGATATGGACTTTAAAGTAACAGGAACTGCAGACGGTATCACAGCTTGTCAAATGGATATTAAAGTACAAGGTTTATCTATGGAAATCATGGAAACAGCTTTGTTACAAGCAAAAGAAGGTCGTGAGCACATTTTGGGTAAATTGTTAGAAACTTTACCAGCACCTCGTCCACAATTGAAACCAAATGCACCAAAAGTTGTTGTAATCGAAATTCCTAAAGAATTCATTGGAGCAGTAATCGGACCTGGAGGAAAAGTAATTCAAGAACTGCAAAAAGAAACTGAAACAGTTATCGCAATTACTGAGTTAGATACAACAGGACGTGTAGAAATCAATGGTGTGATTCAAGAAAACATCGATCGTGTTGTAGAAAGAATCAAACAAATTGCTTTCGTTCCAGAAGTTGGAGAAACATATCATTCAGTTGTAAAATCTATCAAACCATTTGGAGCGTTTGTAGAGATTGCTAAAGGTGTTGAAGGTTTAGTTCATATTTCTGAATTAGAGCACAGACGTCTTGAAAAAGTTGAGGATTCTGTAAACATCGGTGATAAAATTGATGTTAAATTCTTAGGTTACGATGATAAAAAGAAAATGAAATTATCTCGTAAAGCTTTATTGTCAAAACCAGAAAGAACAGAAAAACCTGCTAAACCAGCAGATAAAAAAGAGGATAAACCTCAAGACAATAAAGAAGCTTAATTAAGTTTTGATATAAAGTAAAAAGTCCGAGATTTTCTCGGATTTTTTTGTTACATAAATTCTAAATCTGTTTTTTAAGATGTTTGATTTTATCATTTTTGTATAAAATGCTATTTAGTTCATTAATAAAATTGATTAATTCATTATAATCTTTTTTATTTGATAAATAATTATTTTCTTCAAAGGCAGAAGTTAGAACAAAATGTCTATTCATAGTTTTATCACTAATAATAATATTTTTTCTTAGATTAGGTAGTGTAACAATTATTTCATGACCTGTTTGATAAATAGAGTTTAATCTAAAAATATTTTTATCTCTAATTAAGGAAATTATCTTTTCTTTTTCTTTTTGATCAAGAACGTTTTTTATTACAATAGTATCTTTGTAAGCTTCCCCAAAATTAG
>NZ_DJTP01000003.1:0-98502 GCF_002440405.1 Empedobacter sp. UBA6305
TTTTTTCAGGACGTTACAAATAAAAAAATTACATATTTCTACGGTACTGTCCGCCTACTTCGAATAAGGCAGAAGTGATTTGTCCTAATGAACAAACTTTGGTTGCTTCCATCAACACTTCAAAAATATTTTGATTGTTAATAGCCGCTTGTTGTGCAGTTTCTAATGCACTTTCAGCTTGTTGTTCATTAATTTTATTCAAGTTTTCTTTAGTTTTAATTTGAAATTGTTTTTCCTCTTCTGTTGCACGAATAACCTCCGCAGGAACCACTGTTGGCGAACCTTTTGAACTTAAGAACGTATTTACACCAATAATTGGGAACGTTCCGTTGTGTTTCAATGTTTCGTAATACAATGATTCTTCCTGAATTTTAGAACGTTGATACATCGTTTCCATCGCTCCTAAAACGCCACCACGTTCTGTAATACGATCAAATTCTTGTAAAACTGCTTCTTCTACTAAATCCGTTAATTCTTCAATTATAAATGAACCTTGAATTGGATTTTCGTTCTTCGCTAAACCTAATTCTTTATTGATAATCAACTGAATAGCCATTGCACGGCGAACCGATTCTTCTGTTGGCGTTGTAATTGCTTCATCGTACGCATTGGTATGTAACGAGTTACAGTTGTCGTAAATCGCATATAAAGCTTGCAACGTCGTACGAATATCGTTGAAATCAATTTCTTGCGCGTGTAACGATCGACCCGAAGTTTGAATATGGTATTTCAACATTTGTGCACGTTCGTTAGCTCCGTATTTATTTTTCAAGGCTTTTGCCCAAATTTTACGCGCCACACGACCAATTACTGAATATTCTGGATCGATACCATTGGAGAAGAAAAACGATAAGTTTGGCCCAAACGCATTGATATCCATTCCGCGAGATAAATAATACTCAACATACGTAAATCCGTTAGCTAACGTAAACGCTAACTGCGTAATAGGATTCGCTCCTGCTTCAGCAATATGGTAACCCGAAATAGAAACCGAATAAAAATTACGTACATTTTGATTGATGAAATATTCTTGCACATCGCCCATTAAACGCAACGCAAATTCTGTTGAGAAAATACACGTATTTTGTGCTTGGTCTTCTTTTAAAATATCTGCCTGAACAGTTCCACGAACCTGAGCTAACGTATTTTTCTTAATTTCAGCATAAACTTCTGCAGGTAAAACCTGATCACCAGTTACACCCAAAAGCATTAACCCCAAACCATCATTTCCTTCTGGTAAATCGCCATTATAACGAGGTCTTTCCAAACCTTTGTCTTCGTAAATAGCTTTGATTTTTGCTTCAATTTCAGTTTCTAAACCATTTTCTTTGATGTATTTTTCACAATTTTGATCAATTGTGGCATTCATAAAGAAACCTAACAACATAGGCGCAGGACCGTTAATCGTCATAGAAACCGAAGTAGCTGGATGTGATAAATCGAAACCAGAATATAATTTCTTCGCATCATCTAAACAACAAATCGAAACTCCAGCATTACCAATTTTTCCGTAAATATCAGGACGATGACCTGGATCATTTCCATACAAAGTTACCGAATCAAACGCTGTAGACAAACGCTTTGCTGGCATTCCTTTCGATACATAATGGAAACGACGATTGGTACGCTCTGGTCCACCTTCACCCGCAAACATACGCGTTGGATCCTCACCTTCACGTTTAAATGGATATAATCCCGAAGTAAAAGGAAACTCACCCGGTACGTTTTCTTGTAAAACCCAACGTAAAATATCGCCCCAAGCTTCGTACTTTGGCAATGCAATTTTAGGGATTTGTAAATGCGATAAAGACTCAGAATGTGTCTGAATTTTAATTTCTTTATCACGCACTTTAAATGTATAAACTGGATTTTTATATTTGTTTACCTTTTCGTCCCAAGTCGTGATTACTTCCCAGTTGAAAGGATCTAAATTCATTTTTAATTTATCAAATTCAGCTAAAAGAATTTTAACTAAATCTGCATTTTCAGTTCCAGAAATATCAATTCCGTGTTGAGAAATTGTTGGCTTTTTTCCAGAAAGTGTTTCAATTGTTTTAAAGAAACCATATAGTTTTTGAGCTACATCTCTCTGTGCATTTGCACGAACATCATATCCACGATTATTTTCAGCAATCTCTGATAAATAACGCGTTCTTGATGGTGGAATAACAAAGATTTTCTCTGACATTTCTTTTGTAATTTGAAAAGAAGATTTCAAATCTGCATTTGTTTTTTCAACCACTTTATCAATGATTGATTGGTATAATTGATTGGTTCCTGGATCGTTAAATTGTGAAGCAATTGTTCCAAAAACAGGCATTTCATCAGGATTTATATCCCAAAGATTATGATTACGTTGGTATTGTTTTTTTACATCGCGTAAGGCATCTAACGCACCACGTTTATCGAATTTATTAATCGCCACAATGTCAGCAAAATCTAACATATCAATCTTCTCTAATTGCGTTGCAGCACCAAATTCTGGCGTCATGATATACAATGAAGCATCAGAATGATCTAAAATTTCGGTATCTGACTGACCAATTCCAGAAGTTTCTAAAATAATCAAATCATATTTCGCAGCTTTCAACACCTGAATCGCTTCCTCCACATATTTCGATAACGCTAAATTTGATTGACGAGTAGCCAGCGAACGCATATAAACACGAGGATTGTTGATAGAATTCATTCGAATACGATCTCCTAACAAAGCACCACCCGTTTTCTTTTTTGATGGATCGACAGAAACCAAAGCAATTGATTTTTCTGGAAAATCAATCAAAAAACGACGCACTAATTCATCTACCATAGACGATTTTCCTGCTCCTCCTGTTCCCGTAATTCCTAAAACCGGTGCAGATTTATCAGCTACTTTATCGAAATCAAATGCCTTCAAAAAATCTTCTTCACGATTTTCTGCCAACGAAATTAGTCGCGCAATCGTCGTGATATCTTTATCTTCTAATGATTGATAAACATCTTTTCCTTCTGGCAATTCTAATGGCCCTGTCGGAAAATCTGCTTTCTCCACCATATCATTAATCATTCCTTGCAAACCTAATTCGCGACCATCATCAGGAGAGTATAAACGTGTAATTCCGTAATCCATCAACTCTTTAATTTCTGACGGTAAAATTACTCCACCTCCACCTCCAACGATGCGGATATGACCCGCTCCTTTTTCTTGAAGCAAATCGTACATATATTTGAAATATTCGTTGTGACCTCCTTGATAAGATGTCATTGCAATTGCATTTGCATCTTCTTGTATCGCAGTATTTACAACATCTTCAACCGATTTATCGTGACCTAAATGGATTACCTCGCAACCCGTTGCTTGAATAATGCGACGCATAATATTAATCGACGCATCATGCCCATCAAACAAAGCAGCAGCAGTTACAATACGTACTTTGTTTTTAGGAGTGTATACTTCTTGTATTGGATGTACAAACTTTTCTTTCTTTTCTTCTTGAGTAATTTGTGACATTTATTTGTGATTTTGATTTTTTATGACTCTTGCTAAGATAACATAAATTTCAATGTTTTTCGTGCAGATAAAATTATCATATTCAATAAAATATTAATGTTTTATTAATAAATCACTATAATTTATATTGATTTATTTACAATATATTATTAACTTTAAAGAGAACTATTTTAGAATTCTACTTATGAATACTTATTCTCTAAAAGATCTATCAGATCTGTCAAGACTAGATGAACAAATGATTGTTTTATGGGATAAAAAGTTCAAATTGTTTAACGAGGATAAGATTGATAAAAATTCATTATTTAACCACGATCACTTAAAAAAAGTTATTATTATTTCTTTTTTAATTGAATCAAACAAAAAATATACAGTAGAAAATTTAAGTGTAAAATCACTTTCAGAAATACAACTTTTATCCGAATTTGAAATTCAAAATTATATCCAGAAAAACAAAAGTTATGAACCAATTATTGTGTTATTAATCTGTTCTTGTTTTTCATATGATACACGTTTCTTTGACGCTATTCTTACACTTTGTTTCAATAAAATTGGAATCGAAAAATGTTGTATAGATATTGTTTTTCCTTTTTTAAGCAAAATGTCTATCATTATGGAAAAGTATACTATTCAAGAATCGGTTATTTCGTTTTCTAAAAACCTAATTAGAAAACATCTTTTTTATTTGATTAAATCAATTCCATATTCAGATCAAAATTCTCGTAAATGGCTTTTATTTTTACCTGAAAAAGAAAATGAAGATTTAGAATTAATTTATACTCATCTTCTTTTAAAAATTAATAACGAAAAAGGAATTTATTTAGGGGAAAATCAGAGTTTAAATTCTATTTTAGAATGTATTGAAAATACTCAAATAACACATATTTTTATTTATATCTCTAAAAATTATGATTCCACTTCTCTTGAAATTTATCTCGAATCAATCACGAAAAATCTTCCAAATGTTACCATTTTTGTAGCTACTTATACTATTCTAAAAGAAAAAATAACCGAAAAAGTTCCGTATATAAACGTAAACACCCCAACAGCTTTTAATTCTTATTTACAAAAAATTATGGCGATGTAAATTATTTACTTTTGATTTCCCAATTTATAGGTTGTAGATTCTTACTTTTCAAAAAATTATTAGTTTTCGAAAAAGGTTTACTTCCCCAAAAACCTCTGTAAGCTCCTAATGGAGAAGGATGAGCAGATTCTATAACAACATGCTTATTTCGGTCAATTTTTGCTCCTTTTTTTTGAGCATAAGCTCCCCAAAGTATAAAAACTAAATTTTCTTTTTGATCAGAAAGCTTCTGTATTACAGCATCTGTAAATATTTCCCAACCTTTTTTCTGGTGCGAACCTGCCTTAGAAGCTTCAACCGTCAATGTTGCATTTAATAATAATACACCTTGTTTAGCCCATGTTTCCAAATTTCCAGAAGTAGAAATTCTTATTCCTAAATCATCATTCAACTCTTTATAAATATTTTGCAAACTTGGAGGTAATTTAATTCCATCGACAACCGAAAAAGACAAACCATTTGCTTGTCCAATCCCATGATAAGGATCTTGACCAATCAAAACCACTTTAACATCATCAAAAGGCGTATAATCTAATGCAGAAAATATTTTGGATGCGGGAGGATATATTGTTTTTGTTTCATACTCATTTCGTACAAAATCTGTCAATATTTTAAAGTAATCTTTTTCAAATTCATTCTTTAAAACTTCTTTCCAAGAAGCATCTAATTTCACATCCATTTTCATATATTTATACAGAAACAAAATTAACCAATTTTAACCTCTATGAAAAAGTTTCTTTACCTAATTCCCTTTTTTATACTAAATTCTTGTATAGATTTTGCTGATGATGATCCTTATGATTTAGGCCGGAAAATTGAAAATAATATAAATCCGACAATCAATTCCGAAACTTTAACTATTGATTTAAAACCAAATGAAACTAAAAAATCAGTTTTCAGAAGTAGCAAAGCAAATACTAACACAGATCAAATGACATATATTAATAAGGTCAAAATTAATGTCATTCACTTTGATCGGTCATAAAAAATCACGGATTTCAAAGTATTTCATGATTTTGAATTTGTCGAAATTTTATCCGTAATTTTGCGTTAATGCAAATATCAGAACAAACTTTAAAAGATTTAGAATTTAATGCGGTTCAAAAAGAAATCGCAGAATTTGCTTATACAGAAAAGGTTGAGGCACTTATTTTTAACTTAAAACCTTATCAGGATCACCAACTTTTGGTACAAGATCTACAAACGACAAACGAATATTTAACAAGTTTCGAGACGGGAAATCGTTTTCCGTTTTCAGAATATTATATTTTAGATGAAAATCTAAACCGATTAGAAATTGAGAATTATTATTTGCCTGCAGAAGAATTCTTCAAAATCAAGGCAAATACGCTTCAAGTGAAAGAAATCTTGAAATATTTGACAGCTTTCAACGAATATGCACCTGTTTTGTTTGAGAAAGCTTCAACGATTACTTACGAAAAAAATATCATAAAATTAATCGATCAAGTATTCAATAAATTTGGAGAAATCAAGGACGACGCAAGTCCTGAACTGAAAATTGTACGCGATCGTTTGCGTCATTTGAATGGACGAATTACCGAATTATTCAATAAATCGATGTCTTATCATTCGGATTATTTGGATGACATTCGTGAATCTGTTGTTGGAAATCGTCGCGTTTTGGCCGTTAAATCTGCTTTGAGAAAACGTGTGAAAGGGCAATTTTTAGGTACTTCTAAAACTGGATCGATTACGTTTATTGAGCCAGAAAGTGTACAAAATCCTCGTCGTGAATGGGAAGAATTAAAAGAAGAAGAAAAACATTTGGTTATTCAGATTTTATTAGATTTAACTGCTCAAATTGCAGAATACAAACCAAATCTTGAAGAATATCAAACGTTTTTAGAATACATCGATTTTACACAAGCGAAAGCAAATTATGCTTTTTTGATTAATGGAATTTTACCTCAACTTTCTGAGAATCGAATTATCAAATTAGTCGATGCTTATCATCCTGTTTTATTTTTAAACAATAAAAGAAAAGCTCAAAAAACGATTCCGCAGAGTTTAGAAATTAACGAAGATTGTCGAATTATCATTATTTCTGGTCCAAATGCTGGAGGAAAATCAATTACGTTAAAAACAATTGGTTTACTTCAAATTATGATTCAGAGTGGTGTTTTAGTTCCTGTAAAAGATCAAAGTCAATTTGGATTTTTTAATCAAATTTTCACAGATATTGGAGATAATCAATCCATTGAAAATCATTTATCAACATACAGTTATCGTCTAAAACAAATGTCCTATTTCTTGAAGAATGCAGACGATAAAACATTATTGTTAGTTGATGAATTTGGGACAGGTTCTGATCCAGAATTGGGTGGAGCTTTGGCCGAAGTTTTCTTTGAAGAATTTTATGAACGTAATTCTTTCGGTGTTTTTACGACGCATTATACAAATATCAAATTGAGCGCAGAAAGTTTGCCAGAAGCGATAAATGCTTGTATGTTGTTTGATAAAAAAACATTGGAACCACTTTATCGTTTGGAAATTGGACAAGCCGGAAGTTCATTTACATTTGAGGTTGCTGAGAAAAATAAAATTCCGTTTCGTTTGATTAATCGTGCGAAGAAAAAAGTTGAACGTGAAAAAGTGAGTTTGGATAAAACTATTTTAAAACTTCAACAAGAAAAATTTGAAATTCAGAAAACAAAAGATCATGTTGAAGAGTTGCGCGAAACAAATCTTGAGCACAACGAAAAATTAGAGCAAACGAATGAAAAAATTCAGCAAAAACTATATGATTTTCAGCAATTATATGATCGCGAGCAAAAACGTTTGAAACTTGGAGAACGTATTTCAGACATGGCGGATTCTTACTTGAAAACGAAAAATAAAAAGCAAATGATTTCGAATTTCTTGAAATTAATTGAAATGGAAAACTCGAAAAAAACGAAAGAAGTTCAACGATTAAAGAAAATTGAAAAGATTGTAGAGAAAGAAGTTAAACGCGAGTTAAAAGAAAATTCAGAAACAATTTCTCAACAAAAAGAAGTCATCGAAAAGAAAGAAAAAGCAGCTACTCAGAAAAAAATTGATGCGTTGAAAGTTGGTGATCGTGTCAAAATTCATGGTTCGTCTAGTGTTGGAACAATTGATAAGATAAAAAAAGAAATTGTTTTTGTAAATTACGGTTTATTTACAACTCAAATCAATGTTAATGAGGTATATAAAATTTAGTTTTTTCGTTTAATTAAAAAGTTTTCAATCTTGTTTGTGGCAAGATGATGACATTAAACACTATTCTTGTTCTTTTATAATAGATGTAACAAATTGAAATAACACATTGAGTGATTGTAAATATATAGTTACTATCAACAATCGAGGAATGATGAATGAAAAAGGTATTTTTTAATTTAAGTTTAAGAATTCTTCAAAAATTTACACAAAAAATTCAGCTATATAAACTGTTAAATCTGGTGTTAATAATATTCCGGTTGAAATTAGCAACTGTAATTATGAAGATGAAATAATCGAAGTTTGTTTTATGCAATACAAATAACACACGATATATAAATTATTTATAAAAGATTAATTACCCAAACTTTATTTCTAAATATTACTAATTGTGCATTCGCACAAACGAATAATAACTGGGGTTGGTTAATTGGAAATTGGGGAGGAATTGGTATTGGAAAACCTGGCGAAGGAAAAGGAACTTTTTCTTTTGGTCATCAATTAAATAACAATATTATTGTCCGAAAAAGTCATTCTGAATATCCTTCACGAGATTCTAAAAAAATGACAGTATATGATGATTTACTGGTTGTTTATTTAGATGAAAATAAAAATTTATCGAAAGCTATTTATTTTGATAACGAAGGTCATGTTATCAATTATTCGATTACTTATCCCGAAAAAAAGATTACATTTCTGAGTGAAACAAAACCCAATCAACCCATATTTAGATTGATTTACTCGCTACTCGAAAATAATGAAGTTAACACAGCTTTTGAAATTTCAATGGATGGAAAAAATTTTAATACCTATATCGAAAGAAAAATTAAAAAAATATAAAACGAAAAAGGTTAGTGAATTCACTAACCTTTTTCGTTTTAATATCTTAATCTTTCTCTATGCCTTGTGAACTTATCATTAAATCATAATTATCACAGTCGTTTTTAAATAAAATTTAATTCATTTTAAATAATCATCAACATAATGAATATCATTCTTTAGGGTAAATAATCTTCGTAAATTAGCGTATAAATAAGATAAAAAGGCTGTTGTATTGAATTTCAATAGAATATTAACTCAATAATTATTATTAATCATATATCATAAATATAATTTATAGTATAATCTATATTTGAAATTGAAAATATATGGACAGTTTAAAATATCAGTCTAAATTTGTATCAGTAAAAGAGATAAAAACTATTACAAGTTTTATCACATCGAGAAGTAAAAAACAAAATATAAAAAATTAAAATTATGTCATTAGTAGGAAAAAAAGCGCCTTTATTCACAGCGCCAGCAGTAATTGATGGAGACGAAATCGTAGAAAACTTTTCAATGCCAATCGGAGAGAAAAACATCGTTTTATTCTTCTACCCAAAAGATTTTACATTTGTTTGTCCAACAGAATTACACGCATTCCAAGCTAAATTAGCTGAATTCGAAAAAAGAGATGCTGTTGTAATCGCTGCTTCTTGTGATTCAGAAGAAACTCACTTAGCGTGGTTAAACACTGCAAAAGATAACGGAGGTATCGAAGGTGTTACTTACCCAATCGTTGCTGACTTAGCAAAAACTATCGCTATGGATTACGGAGTTTTAGCTGGTGAGTATGTTTACAATGAAGAAAATGATTCTTTAAAATTTGAAGGAGCTCCAGTTGCTTACCGTGGTACTTTCATCATCGACAAAAATGGTGTTGTTCGTCACGAAACAATCAACGATTTACCATTAGGACGTAACATCGATGAGTATGTACGTTTATTAGATGCAATTTTACACGTTGAGAAATATGGTGAAGTTTGTCCAGCAAACTGGGAAGAAGGAAAAGATGCTATGAACGCTACTAAAGATGGTGTAGCTTCTTACTTAGCTTCTCACTAAAAATAACTTGAAAATCTTTTGATTTTCAAAATTCACGAAGAGGCTGTCTAAAAAATTTGACAGGAGATTTTAACGAATTCATTTTCAATAAAAATCACTAAGCTCAACACTTAGACAGCCTTTTTTATACCCAATTTTTAACTTATAAAAATTAATAAAATGTTTGCAGAATTAGAACAAGATAACTTAGCACAAGTAGTTGCTGATAACAATATAGTAATTGTACAATATGGTGCTGGATGGTGTGGAAACTGCCGTTTAGTAAAACCAAAATTCAAAAAATTAGCGGCTGAATATGAAGGTCAAGCTGAGTTTTTATATGTTGATGCTGAAAAATTAGTAGAATCAAGAAAATTAGCTGAAGTTCCAAATTTACCAACTTTCGCGGTTTTCAAAGGAGGAGAAAATGTAGGACAAGTAACTGCGTCTAAAATTGATGCTGTAAAAGAATTGATCAATGAAGTTGCCGGTATTTAAGAATTTAGCAAAAAACGTTTCTATTGAAGCAATGGAAACAGCTTTAGAAGTTTTGGAAGTTTATGCTGATTCTCCAGCTGTAAAGGAGCCAGAACAAGAAGTAATTGGAGAAATGATTTCTAACATTTGTGGAGCTATGGAAATGAAGCAAATGATGGAAGAAGAAGGATTGGACGAGCGTACTGCTGCCAATACTTTTATGCAACGCGTAATGGGTTCGATTGATAAATAATTTTATCAATTAGTTAGTATAGAAAAAGGATTTCAATTGAAATCCTTTTTTGGTTTTATATAATTAATGTTGAATCCTATAAATAATCTTCAATATCACCCTTACCTTCACGTAAAACCTCTACTCCATCCGTCATATCAACAACAGTAGACGCAATATTATCTCCATAACCACTATCAATGACAGCATCTACAAGCTTCTCCCATTTTTCAAAAATCAATTCAGGATCTGTTGTATATTCTACAATTTCATCTTCATCATAAATAGAAGTTGAAGCAATAGGATTTCCTAATTTTTCGACAATCATTTGCGGAACAGCATGATCTGGAACACGAATACCAACCGTTTTTTTACCTTTGTAAGCAACAGGTAAATTGCGCGATGCATTCATGACAAATGTAAAAGGACCTGGTAAAGCGCGTTTCAAAATTTTGAACGTACTGTTATCAATTGGTAAAGTATATTGTGACAAATGGCTTAAATCATTACAAACAATAGAAAAATGAGATTTTTCAAGTTTAACACCTTTCAATCGAGCAAGTTTCTCCATTGCTTTAATATTCGTAATATCACATCCTAATCCATACACAGTATCGGAAGGATAAATAATTAAACCTCCATTTTGTAAAATCTTAACCACTTGATCAATCGCTTTTTCTTGTGGATTTTCTGGATGAATTCTGATATAATCTGCCATTTGTAAATCTTTATTCAAAGATACGAAATAGTTAACAATTCTTTTCGAAATCTATTCTATCTCCTAACCTTTAGCTAAACCTATTATTTTCTTAACTATTGTGACAAGTACCACAACCAATAATCCTGCAATCAAAGCAATCAAAGCTTCGCTAATCATCATTGGAATTGCTGTAGGTAAATGATGATGAATATAATCGATGTTATGAACAAATATCCCGCCTGAAACCAATAAAAGCGCAACAGTCCCTACAAATCCTAAAATTTTGATCACATATGGTAATGCATCAACCAAAAAATGTCCTAATTTAGAAACAGCTCCTTTGTCGTGTGATGCTTTTATCAGTTTAAAACCTGCATCATCCATACGAACAATTAAGGTTACAATCCCGTAAACACCAATGGTTGCTAAAATTGCAATAAACGAAACTGTAAAAACTTGTGTCAACATTGGTTGTTCCAAAACTGTACTCAATGCAATAATCACAATTTCTATCGAAAGGATAAAGTCCGTAATAATCGCAGATTTCACTTTTGATTTTTCCGAAACTTGCTTCTTATCTTCTACTTTATCTTCATGAATAACTTCTGAACCTTTTTTTGGACGGTGAAAAATAAACTCGATTATTTTCTCTACACCTTCAAAAGCTAAATAAAAACCTCCCAAAATCAAAACATATTTTATCACTTCTGGCATATAATGATTTAGTGTCAAAACAATTGGAACAATGATCAATTTATTGATAAAAGAGCCTTTTGTTATTGCCCATAAAACTGGTATTTCGCGCGAAGATAAAAATCCCGTTGCTTTCTCAGCATTTACAGCCAAATCATCTCCTAAAATCCCTGCTGTTTTACTCGCTGCTACTTTACTTGTAACCGCTACATCATCCATCAATGCTGCAATATCATCTAAAATTGCAAATATTCCTGAAGCCATATTATTGTTATTTTTTGGTTCGTAAAAGTAAAAAAAAATGTCAAATCTTTATAGATTATTTTTATGTTCTTTCGACGATTCATTTCAAGTAAATTGCACTCCAAATTCTGACTATAAACCTGATTAATTTTAAACTAAATTAAGTCCTTTCGGAAACTAATCATTAATTTTAAAGAGAAATATATTAAGCTTATAAAATGGAAAATTCTTTCGGTCAGTTAAAGAAACATATTCAAATTTTCACTTCAATTTCTGAAGAAGAATTTCACGATTCAGTCCAATATTTTGAGAAATTTTCGGTGAAGAAAAAAGAAATGATTCATAAAGCTGGAACAGTTTGTACGTACAATTATTTTATTATTTCTGGATGTATTCGATTATTTTTCATCAATGAAAAAGGTGTAGAACAAACCATTGATTTTGCTATCGAAAATTGGTGGTTGACAGATTTGTTTTCTTACATTAATCAACAAAGTTCTGAGTTTTATATTCAAGCTGTAGAAAATGCAATTATTATGAAAATGAGTAAAACGAACGAAGAAATTTTATGCGAAAAACATCCTATTTTCAATTCGTATTTCAAACAAATTTATCAAAAAGCAAATGCTACTGCTCAAATGCGTTCCAAATATTTGAAAGAGTTTTCGAAAGAGGAGTTTTATCTTCACTTCAAGAAAAATTTTCCTGAGTTTTTACAACGTGTTCCGCAATATTTATTAGCTTCTTATTTAGGTTTCACACCCGAATATTTAAGCGAAATCCGAAAGAAAGAGTTTTCTTAAACCAGTTTAATTTTATTGAATAAATAATCAACGAACTTTGTAAAAAATTAAGAAATGAAATCACGATTAAACATTCAAAAATTAGAACCAAAAGCTTACGAAGCAATGTATGGTCTAGAGAATTATTTAGCAAATTCTGAATTAGATAAATTACATTTAGAACTTATTAAAATCAAAGCTTCACAAATCAATGGTTGTGCTTTTTGTATTAATATGCACACCAAAGACGCGATGAAATTAGGCGAAACAAATCAACGTATTTTTTTGTTGAATGCGTGGCGAGAAACGACACTTTTTACAGAAGAAGAGCGTGTGATATTGGAGATGACAGAAGAAATTACAAATATTAGTCAACATGGTTTATCAGAAGAAACTTATCAAAAAGCATTAACACTTTTTTCTGAAAATTATATTGCGATTATCATTATTGCAATTACCACGATTAATGCTTGGAATAGAATTGCAATCAGTTCTCATATGACGGTTTAAAATTTTAGCTTCAGAAATCTGAAGCTTTTTTTGTGCTAAAAATCGGCTTTCGGATTAAAATAGTTTATTTTTGAGTCTTGAAGTAAAATTGATATGAATATTTACGATTTAATTGTTGACGATAAGGAAGAAATTTCTTTGAATGATGTTTTTTTAGATGATCAAAATCTTGCTCAAGTAAAACAACTTATCAAAGAACATAGATATATAGAGGAATTGAGTAAATATAATTTACCTGTCAATAATAAAATTTTGTTGCATGGATTTTCAGGTTGTGGAAAAACAACAACTGCAAAAGCAATTGCAAATGAAATCGGAAAACCAATATTGATTTTGAATTTAAGTAATATTGTTTCATCAAGAATTGGTGAAACTTCGCAAAATATTCGAATGCTTTTTGATAAAGCTGCTCGTGAAAAAGCAATTCTATTTTTGGATGAGTTTGACCAAATCGGAAAAGCGCGTGGAAATGATGACAAAGATGTTGGCGAAATGCGTCGTTTAGTGAACACAGTAATTCAATTAATTGATTATTTGCCACAAAATTCGTTGTTGATAGCCGCAACAAATCATCCACATATTATTGATGTTGCATTGTTGAGAAGATTTCAATTAAAAATTGATTTCAAAATGCCAACTTCTGAAATGTTAGATGTTTATTATGATAAACTTTTAAACGATTTACCAAAAGATATTCAATCACTCAAACGAAAATATAACGTTTCATTTGCAGAAGCTAAAGATTATGCACTTACAAACGCAAAAGCATTACTGATTGAAAAATTAGAACGTCAAGCAAATTCTTAAAACCAAAATATGGAAGACGAATTAATTTATTTCAGAGAACTTTTGGACACTGATGTAGCACGACTTTTCGAAATTTATTCGAATGCAAAAGCCATGAAATACCGCGAAACCGCTCCAATGAAAACAATCGAAGATTCGTACAAAATGCTGGAAAGAGATAAAGAAAAAAAGAATTCTGGATATGAATTTCGTTTTGCTGTTATCGAAAAATCTTCTGAAACCTTGATTGGTACTGTGATGTTTCAACCTGTTCACGACAAAGCGATTATTGGCTATTCGATTGATGAACAATTTTGGAACAGAGGTTACGCAACACGAATCATCAATCTGATTTCGAAAGAGTTGAAATCGAGAAAATATATGCTGATTGAAGCTTGGGTGAAAAAAGAAAATATCGCCTCGTCTAAAGCCTTATTAAAAAATAATTTTCAACAGATTTCGCAAACAATTTATCCGAAAAATCATCTTTTTCAATTAAGATTTACTTATTCTTAAGTTTTACTTAAGATAAGTCTTTAAGCATTAATTTCTAAAATCATCGTCCTAATTTTGTAACAGAATAAAATTTCTGGTCATGATTTTTACTATTTTTCTCCTATTTATTGGAGCTATTTTAGCATTTTGGATAAGTGCAATTTGTGGCGGTGGCGCAAGTTTAATCTTAATTCCAATCCTCAATCTTATTATTCCAACTTCGTTAGTCCCTTTTTCGTTAACAATCGGAACATTTACAAGTTCTGCCTCTCGAATAGCGGCTTTCAGAAAATCTGTACATTGGAAAATCTTCTTTTGGTTCGTGCCATTTTCGATTCCAGCAGTTTTAATGGGCGCTTATTTAATCAAATTTATCAACCCAATTTATTTACAAATTATTGTAGCTGTATTATTGATTTCAAATGTTCCACAATTATTTCTAAACAAAAAACAACAAGACAATGAAGAAAAACCTTCACCAAAATATATTTTGGCCATTGTTGGTTTTTTAGCTGGATTCGTTTCTGGAATAACAGGAGCAATAGGTTTATTATTCAATAGATTTTATTTAAAATATGGATTAACAAAAGAAGAAATTATTGCAACGCGAGCTGCCAACGAAATTATACTTCATATCATAAAATTAATCATTTATATTGTTCTTGCTTTATACTCAAAGAACGCATTATTACTTGGATTGACGATTGCAATTGCCTCAATTATTTCTTCTTATACGGTCAAATATATTTTACCTTATTTTAGCGATTTTATTTTCAGAAAAGTTGGCTATGCAGCGATGGTTATTTCTGGAATTACACTTTTTTATACAAGTTCCCAAAAAATCATTCAAGAAGATAAAGTTCAACTTACAACAACAAGTAAAGGTGACGAAAATGAAACCACTTTAAAATGGCGAAACAGCGATTTTGTGATGGAATATTCGTTAGATGGTGAATTTGAGATTGAACGTCCAATTCAACCGAATGAATTACCTAAAAATTTATTAAAGAAATACAATGAAATTTTACCTAATTACGATAAAATCCATCTCGAAAAAGTATTCAGAATTGGAGAAGATAGTTATGAGTTTTATTGTTACAAAGACAATAAACTGACCAAATTTGAACTGAAAGAATAGAAGATTGAACAATTAATTTTTACGAAACATTATTTTTGATAAATTATTCTTAAGTTTAACCAACATTACTATAAAAAATTTATGAATACAAAAGATAATCCCAAACTAATACGAGCTTGGATTTCTTACGACTGGGCAAATTCTGTTCATTCTTTAGTTATTGCCTCTGCTATTTTTCCGGTTTATTACACTTTAATGACCTATGATGCGAACGATCACCCAATTAAATTTTTAGGATTATTACCAGAGTCCGCATTCAATTTTTCATTGGCAATTGCTTTCTTTTTTGTGATTGTTTTGTCTCCTGTTTTATCTTCAATTGCAGATTTAATCGGAAATAAAATAAAATTTCTTCGCTTTTTTTGCTATTTAGGATCTTTCTCATGCATCGGAATGTTTTTCTTTACATCAAGCGATTTAGTTTGGTTAGCTTTATTACTCAATATCACTGCAAGCATAGGTTTTTGGGGAAGTTTAGTTTTTTACAACGCCTATTTACCAGAAATTGTCTCAGACGAAAAAATGGACAAAGTTTCGGCGCAAGGTTATATGTTTGGTTATATTGGTTCTGTCATTTTATTGACGATTTGTTTGGCAATGATACAATTCGCCCCAGAAGAACAACAAGCAATGTTTACTCGAATAAGTTTCTTATTAACAGGAATTTGGTGGTTAGGATTTGGACAAATTGCATTAAGTAAATTACCAAACCACAAATATGATCGCGAAATTCCAAAAGATATCATCAAATCGAGTTTTAGAAATTTAAAACATACCTTCAAAGATCTTAATCAATACAAAAATATTCGTGTTTTTTTGGCTGGATTTTTCTTTTACAGTTTAGCAATGCAAACTATCTTTTTGATGGCGGCAATGTTTGGAAGTTCAGAAATAGGAATGGAATCTTCAGAATTGATTATGACCATTTTATTAATTCAAATTGAAGCTGTTTTAGGTGCATGGTTATTCTCTTTTCTATCAGGAAAAATAGGAAATAAGAAAACCTTATTAATCGGGATTTTTATCTGGATTATTACATGTATTATTGGTTATTTGATTAATAAAAATGATCCTAATGTAAAAACTCAATTTTACGTAATGGCTGCAATGGTTGGTCTTGTAATGGGAGGTTTGCAAGCTTTATCACGTTCTACATACGCCAAATTATTACCAGAAACAGAAGATACTACAACCTATTTTAGCTTTTACGATGTTTTCGAAAAATTTGCCTTATTTTTAGGTTTAGTTATTTATGGATTATTGATTGAATATTCTGGCGGAATGAAAGCTTCGGCACTTGCAATGGGCGTTTCGTTTGCGATTAGTTTCGTTATTTTATTGTTCTATAAAATGGAAAAGAAGTAAAGTCATTTATATCAAATAAAAAAATAAACCCCAATATTTTAAATCAATATTGGGGTTTATTTTTAACAATTTACAATCTTCCTTTTTCCGAACTACTTTTTGATTGTTCTATTGTGAATGATTTTCCGAAATTGTATCGAATTCCAACACGATAATAGCGAGCGGATTGTCCTGTATAAACAAATTTTGTATCGTTACTAAAACTTTGATCTTGCCAAGCTCTATCTTTAAATACATTGTTCACATTAAACGAAACCTCGAATTTTTTATCCAAAAATAACGCTCTCAAACCAAAAGCTGTACTCCAATTAGCGCGACTTCTTGACATGGCATCAATTGTTTTTGTTGTATAATTTGTGGTATGATTAAACAATAATGTTTTCGATTTATTCAATTCTAAATTATTTGTCAAACGAAATTCTCCATTAAATCCATCCAATACATAATTGTATTCAGGAATAATTCCTTTTGTTTTCTTGTAATACAAATCAATCGTTCCATTGACTTTCCACCATTTTACAAGCTTGAAATTTAGATTTTCACTAATTCCAAAACTCTCCGAATCAGCATAATTATATGGAATCCAATTTTGTGTATTTTCTGTTGGATTTACAACCACAATTTGATTGATTTCATCCGTAGAATTTCTGTAATATAATGTTGTAACTGCCAAATCTTTGTATGCATATTCCAACTCATAATTATACGAATAAGAAGGTTTTAATTTCGGATTTCCTTCGGCAAAAGAATAAGGAGAATAAATGGTACGAAACGGATTCAATTGTCCCATAAAAGGTCGATCAATACGACGCCCAACATTAATACTTAACGAATGATTTTCAGCAGGTTTATACATCAAATAAGCGGTTGGAAATAATCCATCATATTTATAGGTATCATGTTGATTTTCTTGCGGAGAAAAACCTTTTGCATCTGTATTTTCGTATCTCAAACCAACTTTTGCAGACCATTTTTCTGAAATATCTTTTTCAATACTCGCATAAAAAGCCAAAATATTTTCGTCATAATAAAAACCATTACTCAACTTTTCATCATAAACAGGCGACCCAGAAGATGTGTTGTAAAATAAATTATCGCTATTATTTTTCGTCCAACTATAACGTCCACCATAATTTAGTTTCCAAGTATTAACGGGATGTTCCATATCAATATTCAAACTATAATTATTTGCTTTTTGGTCGGACAAACTTTTATTTCCTTGATATTCTGTTTTATTTTCAACATCTTCTGAATTAAAAAATCGGTTTGAAGTTACACTTGTATTGTTATTATTAAAATTTACCCAATCAAAATCAAATGTCAGTTTTTTTCCGATCGTATCCATTTTATAAATCACATGATAATTCAGCGTATTGTATTTCGTGTTTCCTTTGCTTCCATTTCGATCATTCAGAATATAACTCAACAATTCATTTTTATCCAAACTATTTATCGTTGTTTTCGTGCCACCAGTTCCTTTTCGATTTCCAGCATATAAATCAACCGTAAAACCAGTCGTCAATTTATCTGAAACTTTATAATCCAATCCTAATTTTCCGCCAATATTTCTATTTTTTCCACTATTTTTTTCTCTTTCAGTCCAAACTTCATTAGTCTTTCTAAAATAAATATCAGATTGTCCAATTCCATCATATTCACCAAAACCACCAAAAATATTCGAAACTAAAGTCCATTTATTTTTTCGGTAATTAAACGATGCACTATTGTTCCAATATGGTTTGTTATAATGTTGCAATGATGACGACAAACTTCCATTCCACGAGTCTTTTTTGCCTGATTTCAGTACAATATTGAGAATTCCACTATTTCCTATTGCTTGATATTTTGCGGGTGGATTTGTAATTACTTCAATTTTCTCAATATCATCTGCACGAAGCGTTTTTAAATAATTTGTCAATTGATCACCAGACATTTCCAATAAACGATCGTCCACCATCACACGCAAATTACTTTTACCAATTATCGAAACTACATCATTATCAACCTTTACACGAGGCGCCAATTTTAGCAAATCTAATGCATCTCCGCCTTTTGCTCCCTCCGCTAAATCAGCATTAAAAACAAGTCGATCAACTTTCTTTTCTATTAATTTTTTCTGACTCTTTACAACCGTTTCATTTAATGTAATATTTTCAGTTTTAGGAAGAATAATAACGCCTAAATCCTGATTTTTTCCACATAAAATCGTTTGAGTATGAAGCAAAACACCAGCTTCTTCTATTCGAAACATATAATTTCCTTCGGCTAAATCAACTGTAAAACTTCCTTTATCATCAGTTGAAATTTCTTCAATAATTTGATCATCTTTCAGAATAATCACATCTGCTAGACTAACAGGCATTTGATTCGTATATTGCAAGCTTCCTTTATATTGTTGTTGCGCAAAAATCGAGGTCGAGGCAAATAATAAAATTGGTATATATAATTTAGACATATTAGGTTTGTTTACTATAATGACGTGTGAATTACAGAAAAGTTACATAGAAAATGAATAATAATTGAATTTGTCTTTAAAAAATAAATTAACAATGATTTAATATTTAAAGAATTTTACTACATTTCAAAAAATAATTTTAACCGATTAAAAAAATATAAATGAATGGATTTTAATGAATTAAAAAACAAATTAGTGCAATCAACCAAACAAGCCTTTTTGAAAATTTATAACGAAAATCCTTCCCAAGACCTTTACGCTTTTGCCTTGTGCAATAACGACTCGAAAATAGCTATTCATCCTTCGGCAAATTCTGTAGAACATTTGGAAAAAGTTTCGGATGAAGACGATTTTTGTTACTACAAATACGAGCCTTCTGAATGGAAATATGATTATTTAGGAGCTGAAAATTCTTTTCAAGAAATCAATCAAATGTGTAAAGAAATCGTTGATGAACACGACGATGACGAAGATTGGTTTTATCAATTTCAGAATAAAATTAATGAAAAATGTATCGAAGTTTTAGAAGAATTAAAGAATGAAAATTTCTTTTCTAAATTAATTGGTAAAGATATTTTCTTAAACTTTTCTGTAATTGATGATGATTTGAACAAAGAAAAACAACAAAAAATTATTACGCAATTGAATGATAATTCGTACAAAGAAGATTATTTTGAATGGATGACAACTTGGGGTAAAAACAAAAAAAGAGCTTTATAAAAAGCTCTTTTTTTGTTTGATAATATTTCTTCTAAAAGTTTAGATTTCTTTTCTCAATCTCGCAACCGGAATATTTAGTTGTTCGCGATATTTTGCAATTGTACGACGAGCAATTGGATAACCTTTTTCTTTTAAAATTTCGGTTAATTTTTCGTCTGTCAAAGGTTTACGTTTGTCTTCATCTGCAATTACATCTTGTAAAATTCGTTTAATTTCGCGCGTCGAAACTTCTTCACCTTCATCATTTGTTAACGATTCTGAGAACAAATCTTTTATCAAAAATGTTCCGTAAGGCGTTGTGACATATTTAGAATTCGCTACACGAGAAACTGTCGAAATATCCATTCCAATTCTGTCTGAAATATCTTTTAAAATCATCGGTTTAATTTTCGTTTCATCTCCTGTTAAGAAATACTCTTTTTGAAATTTCATAATCGCTTCCATCGTGTATAAAAGCGTGTTACGGCGTTGCTGAACCGCATCAATAAACCATTTCGCAGAATCTAACTTTTGTTTGACAAACATCACAGCTTCTTTCTGTTGATTCGATTTATTTTCGGTTTTTTTGTATGTATCTAACATTTCTGCAAACGCACTCGAAATTTTCAATTCTGGTACATTACGTCCATTTAACGACAATTCTAAATCGCCATCGTTGATATGAATCGTAAAATCTGGCGTTATTTGCTCTACAATTTTACTACTACTCGAAAATGATTTTCCTGGTTTTGGATTCAAACGTTCAATCTCCGAAATTGCATCACGCAACTCATCATCATCCGCATCATATTTTGCCATCAATTTCGAATAATGCTTTTTCGTAAATGCATCAAACGATTCTGAAATTAATTTTTCTGCTAACTCTACTGCTTCTGTTTGATTTTTATTTTCTAATTGAATCAATAAACATTCTTGCAAATCACGTGCACCTACACCAACTGGATCCATTCGTTGAATATAATTAATCAACAAATTTTCGACCTCTTCTGGCGAAGTGTAAATATTTTGCGAGAATGCTAAATCGTCAACCAACGATTTAATATCACGACGCATATAACCATCATCGTCAATATTTCCTAAGATAAATTCAGCAATTTGAAATTGTTCCGAAGTTAATCGATTCGTATATAATTGTGATGTCAAAAACTCGATAAAGCTCTCTCCTTGCGCGTAAGGAACAGATTTATCTTCGTCATCATCACTATAATTATTCGTATACGTTTTATAATTTGGGATGTCATCATCGCTCAAATAATCATCAATATTGATGTCACTTGTGTCAATCACTTGCTCGTCGCCAAAATCATCACTCTGATTGTCCCATTCTTCCTGTTCTCCTCCGTAATCTTCATCATATTCAGAAGATTGATCATCCAAAGCAGGGTTTTCTTCCAACTCTTCCTTTACGCGTTGTTCAAAAGCAACCGTAGGAAGTTGAACCAACTTCATTAATTGGATTTGTTGTGGCGATAGTTTTTGTTGTAATTTTAAATTTAATTCCTGCTTTAACATATTTTGGGTTTTGGCTTATATAAAAAACGGATTTAGCTTAAAGTTACAATTTTTAAGCATAAATCCGTAAAAATATTTTGATTAAAATTCAGCGTTATTCGGTGTTCTAGGGAAAGGAATTACGTCACGAATGTTACCCATTCCTGTAACGAATAATACCAAACGCTCTAAACCTAAACCGAAACCTGAATGTGGCACAGAACCGAAACGTCTTGTGTCACGGTACCACCATAATTCTTCTTTATCAATTCCGAATTTTTCCATTTTTTCGTCTAAAACTTCTAAACGCTCTTCACGTTCAGAACCTCCGATAATTTCTCCGATTCCAGGGAATAAAACGTCCATTGCGCGAACTGTTTTTCCATCATCATTCATACGCATGTAAAATGCTTTGATTTCTGCAGGATAATCAAATAAAATAACTGGCGTTTTGAAATGTTTCTCAACTAAATAACGTTCGTGTTCTGATTGTAAATCTGCTCCCCAACCTTCGATTGGATATTTGAATTTACCTTTTTTATTTGGTTTAGAATCTTTTAAGATATCTATTGCTTCTGTATAAGTTAAACGAATGAATTTGTTATTTAAAACATATTCTAAACGCTCAATTAAACCTAATTCAGAACGCTCTGCTTCTGGTTTTTGTTTTTGTTCTTTGTCAAAACGTTCAGCTAAGAATTTCAAATCATCTTTACACGTTTCCATTGCATAAGTGATAACAGATTTCATAAAATCTTCTGCCAAATCCATATTTTGATCTAAACGGAAAAACGCAACTTCTGGCTCAATCATCCAGAATTCAGCTAAGTGACGAGAAGTATTCGAGTTTTCTGCACGGAAAGTAGGTCCAAATGTATAAATTTTCCCTAATCCCATTGCTGCTGTTTCTCCTTCTAACTGTCCAGAAACCGTTAAGTTAGTCGATTTACCAAAGAAATCTTGTGTATAATCTACTTTACCTTCTTCATTTTTAGGTAAGTTTTCCATATCCAAGTTTGTGATATGAAACATCTCTCCTGCTCCTTCAGCATCAGATCCTGTAATAATTGGCGTGTTGATGTAAACGAATCCATTTTCGTTGAAATACTTGTGAATCCCGAACATTAACGCGTTACGAACACGCATAGTTGCAGCAAAAACATTTGTTCTGAAACGTAAATGTGCTTGCTCACGCAAAATCTCTAAACTGTGTTGTTTTGGTTGTAAAATTGTTCCTTTTAAATCATCAGATGGCGCAGTTCCTAAAATTTTGATTTCTTTCGCAACAATTTCAATCTCTTGACCAGCTCCTTCACTTTCTACCACTTCTCCTTTTACTTGTAAAGAAGCTGCTGTAGAAATTTGTTTTATAATTGATTCGTCAAAATTTTCGAAATCTACTACTACTTGAATATTATTAATTGTAGAACCGTCATTCAACGCGATGAAACGATTACTTCTGAACGATCTTACCCATCCATTTACAACTACTTCCTGTAGCAACAAATCCTTGCCTTTTTCTAATAAGGCTTTAATTCCGTACGATTGCATAATTTTTTAATTTATCCTTACAAATTTAGTTATTATTTAAAGTTATAAAAATTATAGGCATAATTTTTGCGAATATTTTTCAACCAACCTAAAAATCCTTTACAATTTCAATGAAAATGTAAAGGATTTTTGATTTTAGTTTATTTTTTGAAGTGAAATTATTCTAGTTCTTAGATTCAAAACGCAAAAGAAGTTCATTTATTCTTTGAATAAGAACTTTATCAGAATTATTATTTTGAATTAAATAATCTACATAATTTTTTAATTCGTAAAATTGACTATCAGTTTTAATTTGATCTTTCTCAATTATCTTTTCGATTCTTTTAAAATATGATTCAAAAATATCAATGTCATAATTGGTTGTCTTTATCAAATATTCATTAAAACCAAAATCTCTATCTTCGATAAAATCAGACGTTAAATCTTTAAACCAGTTTTTTAAAATAGTTAATTTTCTTTTTGAATAATACTCCTCTGTTTGAGTTTTTAGACGAATATATTCATCTTTCATTTCATTATTAAAAGCAAGATGAACAATATAATAATCTATAGTCGCAAGTACTAAATCTCTATATTTTTTAAGTTCAAACTCTTTATTCATAAATTTAAATCAATATATACGATTCTGAAACGAGTCCAGAATGACAAAATCTAAATACCTACAAAAAATTCAAATTTACAGTTAATTTTAAATAGAAATTATCTTGGAATTTTTCTTCTGAATAAGCACCTAAACGGTAAAATGCTCCCAATCCAAATGTTTTGAAAATTAAATTATTTACTTCAACTCCTGTTTCGTGGTAATAATGATTCAATGTTTTGAAATCTAAATTTTGATGATCTGTTTTATCTTTCATATCACCTAAAACTCCACGGTAAACGAATTGTGGGAAAATAATTTTGTTTCCGACTTTAACGCCAGCAAAAATATGTTTCAATTGAAAGGATACAAATCGATCCGAATAAAATTCTCCAGGACGCATTGTTTCGAAATTTGTTAAACCTCCTACTCCAAAGTTTGCAAAATCATTACGTTTTGCGTTTCCTTGTCCTTCGAACAAGTTCATCAACGGCATTTTTCCTTCAACCCAACCCGCATTTACATTGAAATTTGTTTTACCAACTCGCGTATCGAACACATCAAAATAAGAAATATTGAAACGAAGTGGATCATAATCAGAATTGAAAATATCCCAATATTTCGTCAACATTGCATAGAAAACAGATTTCCCGCTATTCACCGTCACTTTTCCGTAAGGCGTGCGGATAAACTTGTCTTTTGGTGCAAAACGGATCGCTAATTGCGTATTATACAAATCGTACCAACCTATATTATTCAGGAAAGAATAATCAAATTCTGCTTGTTGTTTTTCATAATTTGCCGAAATATTGAAGGTTACATTCTTGAAAATATCTTGCTCATATCCAAAAGAATAATGTTTATACGAAAAATATTCGTGATTATAAATATTACTAAAAGCTCCAGAAATTAGACGTGTATAATTCGATTGTAATAAAATTGGCGTTTTCCCAGAAGCCGAAACATCTTGCGAGTATTTTGCAAAAATTCGACCCGAATAAGGCTTATTTACATAATAATCTCCACCAAATCCAAACTTGAATGTTTCATCTTTGAAACCATAAGCTGAATACGCATTCAACGAATATTTATCGCTCCAATTTTCATTTGTATTAAACGCGGCACCAAGTCTAAAACCTTCGTAATCATTAAACGCTAAGATTTTTGTTAAATCTAAATCAACTTTTCCTAATGATAATTTCCCACCAGAATTGATGATTCTCATCAATTTCATTTGACGTTCTAACTTATATTTATCGCCAATACTATCAATTGTCGTATAAGTATTTCGCTCTTTGTTTGATAATGAAGAATCGCGGTAATCTTCCATCACATTGTCCCATTTCTTTTCGTTCATATTTTGAAAAGAAATTTCGTCTTCGTAACCTAAAAATTCGTTGCGTTTGAAATGTGCTGGATTTTGAATATCCTTGAAAGTTGTTTCAAGATTAATCCAAATTTTTTCTTTTTTATCAATAAAATCATCATCGGATAATTTCTCTGTAATCTTAAAATTACCAGCTTCCATACGATATTTTTGTTGATTTGGAATCCAAGAACCATTATTCAATTTCCAATCTGCTTCTAATTCGGCAACATAATTTGAAATCGTATTTTCTGCTTCAATTTTAATTAATGCATACGTTCTATCATCAATCCAAAGTGTTCCTTTAATTTGTCTTTTATCCGTTTTGATCGACGGAAAAAAGCTAATAACAGCCGTTTTTCGTCCATCAATAAAAATATCTTCTTTGAAACCATAACGGTAATGCGAAAGACCTTCGCGACTCACTGGATTAATAATTCCTTTGAAGAAAAAGTTGATTTTATCTTGATCAAAATTGAACGCAATTGGTTGCATCGCCAAATATTCGTACAAAGGCGAACGCATTCCAGAAATACGAGAAGATTGTACAATATTTTTTAGTCCAAAACGCTTTGAAACTTTGTGATCCATTGCACGTTCTCCCAAAAATAAATGACTATTGTCTAACAATTTTTTCCATTGATTGTTGACAGAATCTTTGTGATTTTGGGGTTGAATAATATACGGAATCGAATCGTTATTTACTGTACTCCAAAATTTTGTGTATGATTTTAGGAAAATATTTCCGCCATTTCTGATTGTATTTTTGGATTGATTGCGAATTGCTTTGATAATCAAATTACGACCAACGGAATCATTTGTCGTAAAACTAACCTCATCCAAACTAATGAAAGAAGGTTTCATCATAATTTCGACCAACTTTTTACCATCAGTCTGAATACTTTCCGAGAAATATCCGTTTTTGATTACATCAATAAAATGAACAGAATCATTGATATCCAATTCTCCTAATTCGTCTGTTTGACCTAGGAATTGTTTGGTATCACTATAAACATTAGCACCTGTTAAACGAAATTCGTCTTGAGCATCGAATACTCTTACTTTAATTTGAGCAAATGTGGCAATTGAGATACAGAAATTTAGCAGGAATATATAATTCTTCATCGTTTGAAATTGATTATGCAAATAAATAAAAAAAGCAGCGAAACGCTGCCTTAAAATATTTTTTTTTCAAGAAAGATTAAACTTTCATGATTTCAGCTTCTTTTTTCGTTAAAGCTTCTTCTAATTTCTTAGAAAACTTGTCTGTTAATCCTTGTACACGTGTTTCGTAATCTTTCACCATGTCTTCAGAAGCTTCTTTTACAGCTTTCAATGCTTTATTGGCATCTTGACGTGCATTACGAAGTGAAATTTTAGCGGTTTCCATGTCCGATTTAGCCATTTTCACTAACTCTTTACGGCGTTCTTCAGTTACTGGAGGAATACTGATAATGATTGTATCTCCATTGTTAGAAGGTGCAAAACCTAAATTAGCATTGATGATTGCTTTTTCGATTTCGTGAATTAAATTTCTCTCGTATGGTTGAATGCTCAATGTCATTGCATCTGGTGTATTTACATTTGCAATTTGAGTTAACGGAGATAAACTTCCGTAGTAATCAACACGAACTGAACTTAACATTGCAGGAGTAGCTTTACCTGCTCTTAATTTGTCGAATGCAACCTCTAAGTGACTTACAGTTCCCTGCATTTGCTCCTTAGCCGTTTCTAAAATAATATCTAATTCTTCCATTTCGGGATTTATTTATTTGTTACTAGAGTACCTACGTTATCTCCTAAAATTAATTTTTTCAAGTTACCATCTGTATTCATATCAAATACAATAATAGGTAAATTATTTTCTTCACTCAAAGTAAAAGCTGTCATATCCATTACTTTTAAGTTTTTATCGTAAACTTCTTGATAAGAAATTGTTTCGAATTTCTCTGCTGTTGGATCTTTTTCTGGATCTGCAGTATAAATTCCATCAACACGAGTTCCTTTCAAAATAACATCAGCTTGCGTTTCAATTGCTCTCAAAACGGCTGCTGTATCTGTTGTAAAATATGGATTTCCTGTTCCTGCACCAAAAATTACGACACGACCTTTTTCTAGATGACGCGTTGCTCTTCTTTTGATAAATGGTTCTGCGATTTGCTCCATACGGATAGCCGTTTGTAAACGCGTATTAACGCCAGCATCTTCCAAAGCTCCTTGCAATGCCATACTGTTAATCACAGTTGCTAACATTCCCATATAATCTCCTTGTACACGATCCATACCAGAAGCAACACCTTGTACACCTCTAAAAATATTACCACCTCCGATTACGATTGCCACTTCGCAACCAAGTTCAGCAACTTCTCTAATTTGTTGCGCATATTGTTTCAGCATATTTGGATCGATACCATATTGTAAATCTCCCATTAATGCTTCACCACTCAATTTAAGTAATATTCTTTTGTATTTCATCTTGTCAAAGGTTTTCTTTTGCAAATATAATTTTTCTATTCTGATTTATCCTAACGTTCGAAAATGTCAAACGCATTTTTTGTTGTAATTGCTGCAATTTCAGCTGGTGTTTGATGGTAAATATCGACCAACTTATCACAAACATGTGTCAAATAACTACTTTCATTACGCTTTCCACGAAACGGAACAGGCGCTAAATAAGGTGAATCTGTTTCGAGAACGATATGTTTGATATCAAAATCTCCTAAAAATTGATCTATTTTACCATTTTTGAAGGTTACAACTCCACCAATTCCTAATTTCAAATTGAAATCAATTGCGCGTTGTGCATCTTCTTTTGTTCCAGAAAAGCAATGAAAAATTCCGAATAATTTTTCATCTTTCACTTCTTCTAATACTTCAAAAACTTCGTTGAAAGCATCACGGCAATGAATCACAATTGGTAAATTCTTTTCTTTCGCCCATTCAATTTGCGTTTTGAAAGCATCTTGTTGCGTTTGTAGAAATTCTTTTTCCCAATACAAATCAATTCCGATTTCGCCAATCGCTTTAAATGGACGTTTATCAATCCATTCGCGCACATGAGTCAATTCCTCTTCTATTGTATCTGGATGAACCGAACACGGATGCAAACCCATCATCGCAAACATCGAATCTTGATGTGCTGCTTCTAACGCCAACATTCTCTCCGTATAACTTTTATCAATTGCTGGCAAATAAAATCGCTCTACTCCATTTTGCTTTGCTCGCGCAATTACTTCATCTATATCATTCTCGAATTGCTCCGAATATAAATGTGTATGTGTATCAATTAACATGTTTTATTTTTGATTTCAAAAGTTCTTTTTCAGCTGAAAAATCAAGTTGATTTCCTTTTTCTAATGCATTTATCAATTCAATCGTTTTTACTAAAAATTGTTGATGATTTTCTGATTCTTCATTAAAAGGACGATGATTAATCGCTGAAATAATTTTGTTTATTTTTTGAATAATTGTTTGCGTTGATTGCTCGAAATAAGTCTCCGAAAACCTTTCCCAAATATAATCAACGGCTTGTTTTGATGGATGAATCAAATCTTCTTTGAAAAAACGATAATCTCTCAAATCATCTAAAACCAATTCGTATGACGGAAAATATTCAACTTGATTATTTTGACTTAATTGATATAAAGCGTCTAACAATCTCGCTTTGCTTACATTATTTTCGACCATTCCATCTTTTGTGTGACGAACAGGACTAACTGTTGTAATAATGCGAATAGTTGGATTAATTTTCTTCAAATCTGAAACAATTAATTCCAATGATTTTAGATTTTCTTCTGTTGTTAATAATCGTTTTTCAAATTGTTTAGCCTCTACTTTATGACAATTTGCGACAACTTGATTAGATTCTTTCCATTCATAAATCCACGATGTTCCCAATGTAATCATCAAAACATCACAAGAATGAATGTAATCATGAACTTGATCTAAAGTCGAATTTAATTCCTCTAGAACAGCTTCTTTCGTCAACGCATTAAACGAAGAATGTACATCGAAACAGAAAAATTCTTCTCCATTTTGATGTACATCAGCTGTTGTAAAATATTTTTTATGAATGCTTCTTTCTATTAAATTTTGAATGGAATGTGAATTAAAAATCACTCCAAATGGATTAATTAATCCATCAAACTTTAAATCGGTCAAACGCTTTCCAATTTCATCTGAAAAACAAGAACCTATCGTCAATATTTTGTGTTGATGATTGAGTTTAAAATCAGAAGATTGAATTTGAAAAGACGTTCGAAATTGCATTTTTTATCCTTGTCGATCAATTAAAACTTCGCTTAATTCTCTCAAATAAGATTTACGTTCTTCTGGAACATCAATTTGATCCAAATAGCTGTGCGCTTTATTCGTATATTCTCTAATTAACGTTGAAAGTTTACGGTTAACATTCAGTTTTCTGAATAATTTTTCTACCGCATATACCTTATCGATATTATCTGTATTTGAACTATACCAATATAATAATTCCTCTTTTTCTTCTTCGTTTGCCGCTTCTAAAGCAGAAATGTAAAGAATCGTTTTCTTATTCTCGAAAATATCTCCAGCGTGTTTTTTACCTAAATGTTCAAGGCTACCAAAAACATCCAAATAATCATCTTTCAATTGATACGCGATTCCTAAATTCAAACCATATTGGTACAATTTATCTGAATCCTCCTCCGAAGCATTTCCAATCATTGCGCCTAATTTCAAAGCACAACCAAGTAAAACACTCGTTTTTAGAGAAATCATTTTGATGTAATCTTCGTATGAAACATTCAATTTTGTTTCATAATTCACATCCAATTGCTGTCCTTCACAAACTTCTAAAGCAGTTTTAGAAAATAATCTTGTCGAACGTTTAAATAATTCTGGTTCTAAATCTTCTAAATATTGATATGCTTTTACCAACATCGCATCACCAGAAAGAATCGCTGTATTTAATCCAAATTTTTCGTGAACTGTTGGTTTACTTCTTCTTAATGAAGCATTGTCCATAATATCGTCGTGCATCAACGAAAAATTATGAAAAAACTCAATCGCTAACGAAGGTTTCAACGCTTTTTCAACTTCACCATCAAACAAATCAGTTCCCAATAAAGTCAAAATTGGACGAATTCTTTTACCACCAATATTCAAAATATAATCCATCGGTTCGTATAATTCTTCTGGATTTTTAGAAAATGGATTTTTATCGATTGTTTCGGCAATTAATTCGTGAAATTTATCAAATGAGTACATAGTTTGATTTTTGTAAAAATTAAGTTTTGGCAAATATAACTAAGAATGATTGATTTTGGGTTGTTTTCTTTTATTTTTGATTGAACCTAAAAATTCGTTTCCGACAATCAAATACAAAAGAATTTGACCAATAATCGCCGCAATAAAATAAGGATGACCTTTTTGTAAAACAATCTCAGCACTTTGCAGCAAAGGAATTGTCCAAAAATAAGTGGAAACAATTACTAAAAGCAACGCATTAAGCCTAAAAATCCAGATTTTATTCATTTTATATGTTCCGAAATGGATAAATAAAGCGCCCAAAAAAGTATAAGCCAATACCTCAAAAAATTCATTCAGCACAAATTGTTCTCTAAATAAGCCAAAAATATCTTTGTGACTTACAAACAAAAATTCTTCAGGAACAAGATAACTCCAATGGTTTGCAATAAAAAATAAAACAAGATTTAGCATCAAAACAATCGTCAATTGATCTTTGAATTGATCAACAAACATTGAATAATACTTGAACTTTGAGATTGATTTCTTTGATTTCATTTAACGAAATAATTCACTTACAATTTGATACGATTTTCGTTTTGCTTTTTGATCAAAAACATTCGTAGAAACCATAATTTCATCAATTTTAGATTCAAAAATAAATTCATCTAAACTCTGCGCCAAAGCACCTTTACTTCCAATAAAAGACAAAGCTGTCATTCCTTTTAGCATATATTTTTGCTCAGGCGAAGCCAATTCTAATTGTGTTTTTTCGGGTGGAACAATTGGTTGGCGTTTATCGGTAATAATATTCAAAAATCCTTGGTACATCGACATCGATAAATAATGCGCTTCTTCGTCTGTATTCGCCGCAATTACATTGACACAAGCAATCGTATAAGGTTCTTGCAAAAATTCTGAAGGTTGAAATTGAGAACGATAAATCTCTACCGCATTATAAAATTGTTGTGGCGCAAAATGCCCCGCAAATGCATAAGGTAAACCTAATTTAGCCGCCAAAAAAGCCGAATCTGTACTTGATCCCAAAATATAAATCGGCACATTTGCTCCTTCTCCAGGAATCGCACGCACTTTACTTTCTTTATTATCTAAACTAAAATAGTTTTGTAGATTTTTGATTTCAGCTTCGAAATCGTAATTCATAAAATTATCTCCTCTACGCAAAATAGAAGCTGTTAATTGATCAGTTCCTGGCGCACGACCTAAACCTAAATCGATACGATTTGGATAAAGCGCATCCAAAGTCCCAAATTGTTCTGCAACTGATAAAGCAGTATGATTAGGTAGCATTATTCCTCCCGAACCAACTTTAATTCTTGAAGTTCCATTTGCTACATAGCCTATTAATAAAGAAGTTGCCGCGCTCGCTACATTCTGCATATTATGATGTTCAGATAACCAATAACGGCTATACCCTATTTCGTCTACAAATTTTGCGTTATCTAACGTGTTTTTGAACGTTTGATTTAATGTATCTCCTTCTCTTACATAAGCCAAATCCAACACTGAGTAGTTTATTTTTCTCATCCGTTCTTTTCTAATTAAAATATTAAACTAAATTACAAAGAAAAAAATTCAAAAAAAATTCCCCCATAACATACATTATGGAGGAGATAATTTTGTAATTGGATTTATAAATAGGTTTAAGTAGTTGAAGAGTCTAAAATTTTTAATTAATAGTTTGATGATAGATTAGTAATCTTTCGAGATACTTAATTCAAAAATAGATAATAAAAAAAATAAATACTCAATTTAGAGGGGGGACAACTGGGGGGACATTTCATATTCATCTAAATATCAATACTTTGAAAATGAAGTAAAACATAAAAATAATTCAATTTTTTGTTAAGATTTACAATTTTTTCGGTCTATATTTGAAAAAATAATATATTGAAAGTTTCTATTTTTTTTACGCTCCTACTCTTTCCTTTTTTATTTTTATCATCATTTAGTTCTATTAGTAAAAATGATGAACGTATTCTTATTGAAAAAATCATCGAACAGAATAAAAATGTGACAGATACTATTCAATTGCAAAATAATTTCAAGAAATTAGATATCTCATCAACTTCTTTTTTATCAAAAAGTCTAAAATCAATTTATCAAGTTTATTTAGCTAATCTCTATGCACAAACCAACGATAAATTAAACAAAAAAAGTAATTCGTTATTTGAGTCTGCATTAAAAGTTTCAAAAAATGTTAACTCACCAGAATTACAAATTTGGGTGAATACACAATATGGGTATTACTATTATAATTTTAGCCAATATCAAAATGCTTATCCATATTTTATGGAAGCATCAAAACTTCTCGACTTAACAAAAGATGAGGATATTTTTTCTAAAAGTGATGTTTACAAAAAGAATGCATTCTACTTTATGAATGTAAAAGAATTTGATAAAAGTGAAAAATATCTTTTGTTAGCTTTAAAATATACCAACAAAAAAGACCACGAATATGGAACAATTCTGAATGCGATTGGTCATGTTTTTATGAATAAAAATAATATTAATAAAGCAAATAATTACTTCGAATTAACAAAAGAATATGCAATTCAAAATAAGGACGAAATTCGATATGCAAAAGCTTTAGGTGATATTGCCTCTATAAATATTCTCAACAAACAGTACGATTTAGCGATTGATAATTTGAAAAAAGATATTGAAATTTCTAAAAAATTAAAAAACGCTCGAAATTTAATGTACGCTAATATTCAATTGGGAAAATTGTACTTGCAATTAAATCGAATTGATGATGCTAAAATAATTTTGAATGAAGCAAAAGAATATGCTTCTCAGAAAATTTATTTGAACAGTTTTGAATATGACATTTATAAAATCTTATTAGAAATTGCTGTAAAAAACAATAATATCAATGAGGAGTTAATTAGCCGAAGAAAACTAGATGAATTGGAGTTAGAGTTGCAAAAAACTGATGGCCAAAATGTGATTAATGAAATTAATTGGAAAATTCAACAAGATAATTTCAACTTTAAATTTGAAGCAGAAAAAGCAGAACAAGAGAAAACAACCATCCTAAAAAATGCATTATTTCTTATTTCTTTTCTATTAATCATTATCATTTTATTTGTAATAATTTCTTATCGTCGAAAAATAAAAATACAAAATTCTACATACGATAATAAAATATTATCTATTCAAAATGAAAAACTTAAATCTGAAAATAAATTAAATAAAACTGCTCAAACTTTAGAATCTTATAAAACTTATTTGTCTGAAAAGAATAAACAAATAGTTACATTAAAAAATGAAATCAATTCTATTTCCAATTCAAGTACCATAAACAAAGAAAAAAAATATAATGAATTAGTTAATCTCTTAGATTCGCATTTAATGACAGACGAAAGTTGGGGAAATTTCAAAAATATTTTTGCTCATGAACAAAACGATTTTGTAAAATATCTTTCTCAAAATTTTCCATCTTTAACCGAATCTAATTTGAGAACTATTTATTTGTTAAAATTAGGCTTGAACAATTTAGAAATTTCGCAAATCTTAGGAATTTCGGCTGATTCAGTCAAAAAAGCGAAACAACGCTTAAAAAAGAAATATAAAAATTTTGATCAAATTTTTCAAGATTAAGAAAATAGGAGATAAAAAAGATGATTTACTAAATAGTAAATCATCTTTTCACTATTACTTCAACTCGAAGAAATCTCGTTTTCCTATTTTAATTTTAGTTTCGGTTTTTAATTCAAAATCATCAAAAGCATCCATTTTTTTCTCTCCATTAATTTGTACTGCACCGCTTTCTATCAAACGTCTGATTGCATTTCTCGATAAATCTTTCTTTAATTGATGACAAACATCTAACAATGTAATATTATCATTCTCAAAGTTTAAAGAACTAATTTTAACAACTTCGAAAACTCTATTTTCATCATTTCTTTTCTGAAATTGATTGTTAAAAAATTCTTCTGCTTGTTCAGCTTCATTTACAGAATGGTATTGAATAATAATATTTTTTGCAACTAATTTCTTAATTAACATTGGATTATCTGTTTTTAATCGCTCATTCAAATTCATTTTTTCTTCAATAGAAAAATCCGATGCTAACGCAATATATTCTTCTAATAAATCATCTGGAATAGACATTGTTTTCCCAAACATTTCATTTGGTTCATCCGTCAAACCAATAATATTATTCAACGATTTACTCATCTTTTCTTTTCCATCGGTTCCTCTCAAAAGTGGCATACACATTACAATCTGAGCAGCTTCTCCATTGGTTTCTTGCAATTGTCGTCCCATTGTACAATTAAATAATTGATCCGTTCCTCCCATTTCGATATCAGCACTTATCTGAACAGAATCGTATGCTTGTAAAATCGGGTAAACCAACTCATGCATTGCAATCGGCGTATTTTCGGTGAAGCGTTTATTAAAATCATTTCGATGCATCAGTTGTGCAACCGTAACTTTTGACAACAACTGAATAATATCCGAAAAAGGTAAATGATCTAACCAGTCTGAATTAAACACAATTTCAGCCTTATTCACATCAATAATTTTTGACAATTGATTAATGTAGGTTTCCGCATTGTTCTGAACTTGTTCTGCATTCAGCGGTTGACGACTTTTATTTTTTCCTGTTGGATCTCCAATCTGAGCTGTAAAACTCCCAACCAAAATAACTATTTGATGTCCCAAATCTTGAAATTCTTTCAATTTCTTCAATACAACGGCGTGACCAAGATGTAAATCTGGTGCGGTAGGATCAAAACCTAATTTGATTCGTAATGGTCGATTTTCTTTTTCAGCTAATTTTAATTTTTCTTCCAATCCATTTTCTGGTAAAAAAATAGCTACATTTTCCTTTAAACTTTTTAAATTTTCCATGATTTTTTTTAAATAAAAAAAGCCCGAGCAAAACTGCTCGGGCTTGTAGATTATGATTAAATTTTTGACGTACAAAATTAATACGAAGTATACACATAGTCTACCCGAGCAAATATTGTACGATAATAAGTGCTAAAAAACGGTAAACGTAATATGTGTTGCAAAAACTTCATTTATAATGCAAAGGTAAGAATAGTTTTGAGAATAGAAATTTTCGTTCAAAAAATTATCTTAGACAATAATTCTATAGAAAAACCTTTATAAAAGTTTTTCGTAATAACTTTGTGTAAATTATTATAGAATGAGCAATAAAACTGCTAAAACAAATGTAGTACGAATTTTAGACACACACAATATTTCGTACGAATTGCGCGAATATGAAGTTGATGAAGAACATATTGATGCTTTGCATGTTGCAAATTCATTGAACGTAAATCCGGAAGGAATTTATAAAACTTTGGTTTTGAAAGGAAATATAGAACCATTTTTAGTTGCCGTAATTCCTGCAAACACACATCTTGATATGAAAAAATTTGCGAAAATTTCTGGTAATAAAAACTGCGAAATGCTTCCTTTGAAAGATTTGCTGAATGTTACAGGTTATATTCGTGGTGGTTGCTCACCTATCGGAATGAAAAAGCAATTTCCTACTTACATAGAAGAACTGGCTGTTTTGCAAGATCAGATTTGTATTAGTGCAGGAAAAAGAGGTTTACAAATTATTCTAAACCCCGAAGATTTAAGAAATTTGATTGAGGCTAAATTTGAAGATATTACACAATTTGATTCATAATTTATTTACTATTCAGAATGATTTTTTCTAAAATAGTTGGAAATTTTGCTTCATCTTCAAACGTCAAATCTGGATTTGCATACACAATAATTCCATTTTTATCAATCACATAAGTTGCTCTATTATTGTAACCTAAACGATTATAAGAATTATACATCAACGAAATTGCATAATTCTCATCATTCAAATACGTAATATTATTTGTTCGCAAAGCTGATTTCCATAATTCTAACAACGGATTTGTAGAACTAGAAACTGCGTAATTTTTTACATTTTGTAACAATGGATTATGATCGATTAATTGAATTTGAGCAGCACAAGTCATTGCTGCTTTCGTATCAATTGACGTAAAATCAGGCAAAATTTGTCCACTAAACGCCGCAGGATAAAACGTTAAAACTTTAAAAGTCGATTTATCATTCAAAAATTTATCTGTCGAATTAGTCTTATAATTCGGTCCATTCAAAATAAAATCTGGTGCTTTATCACCAACCTTCAAGGTTTTATTTTCTGTGATATTTACTTCTATGTTATCGATTTTAGACGTTCTTTTAATCAATCTTTCCAAAGGTTTCAGATGTTCGCCTTGCGCACGATAATCATTATCTCGCATCAAAATTTTATTGTTTTGATCCACTAGAAAAAGAATCGAACTTTCTACTAAAACATTGTTAGAATTTGACGTTGGAATTATACTCGAAATTGAATTTTGCTTAAAAGGTTTCAACCCTATTGCATTGTAAATTTTTCCAACTTCATCATAAATTACCTTCGTTCCATCCAACTTATTTTGATTAGTCGTTTCATTAAAAGCAAACGTTTGCTGCGGTTCTTTACTCCATTTATTATCTTCATTTACAATATAAATCACATCAATTTTTGGTGGATTTTGAGACGAAAATGCCAAATTCTTCACAAAATAATAATTCAGCGAAGTTGTCATCATGCTCGCATACGGATTCGTTTTGTATAAACTTGGCGTAAATACAATAATTTTAAAGTTTGAAGATTGATTGATATTTTCAATTTTATTAATCGGAAACTGAGCGCCAACATTCAAATTTTGAGCTTTTGTAAAACAAAAACCACATATAATTAGTACTATCGAATAGATTCGTAACATAAAACGTTTATTTTAAATAAACTAATAAAAACTACCACAAGATAACTAAAATTCTACTTTCTCAAAAAAACTATTCATTAAATTCTCATTAGAATTGACGATTAACTTTTGAAATTATCAAGTTTTTTTTGCAGTAAATCAGTTACCTTTGTGTTGATTTTTAATTTAAAATTTACACAAATGGAATTCAATGTTAGCAATGCTTTGAAACAATTAAATAATGATTATTCAGAAGATAAGGCGTCAGAAATTATCGAAAATCTATTGTATAATTCAACTGATTTTTCTGATGAAGACCATGAAATAATCGATCAATTGGGTGATAAATTTCTACGAATTGCTGCACAAATTTTTGTGGAAGATTTGGCGTATGATTTCAATACTTTGGTGAATTATTGGGAAGCTTTTATTGGACAATTAACAGAAGAACAATCTCAAAACTTATTGAATTTCGCTATTGAACAAACAGATACAGAATTTGTAGAAGATTTTATTATTGGATACCGAAAATTTTATTCAAATCCCAAAGAAAGTATTACATTTTTCAATAAACTGAATGAAGACGAATTTTACGAAATTAAATTCTTCAAAGCACGTTGTTATGAGGTTTTAGGTGAAAATGAAAAAGCTGTGGAAGCTTATAATAGTTACTTAAATTCTGCACATTTCAAAAAAGAAGAAAATGCTGAACAAGCTGCTGTAAACGAGTTTTATATTAGTCATAGCATTGCGCCTTTGTTAGTGAGCATGAAAAAATATGATGAAGCCAAAACTTACTTTGATCGTGTTTTAGGAAATATCGATTTCGAAGATTATTTAGCTAATTTTGAAGGTTCTAATCAACAAGAAATCAAAAGTTTCTTAGAGGATTATGTAACAACTTTGGAAGAAACTGAAGATAAAACAACTGCTGAAAAAATTTCAAAAAAAATAATGCAATATTTTTCTTAGAATTACAACATTCGGAAATGTAGTATTGATTTTTTAGCAAATATTCATAAATAGGTAAATTTAATATTTTCTTAACATTAATATAAATTCTATCTATTTGAGTATAAAAAAATAAATATAAATTTATTTATCAAATTAAGAAATCTACCTACCTTTGTACCATAAATAATTTATTCATAGTTGTTAAGGATAATGAAGTTGATTTTCTGAAGAAGAATATCCTTAATCAAATAGAGTTTTTTTATAGTATTTTTAGGTTGGTTAGTGGTTCAATGTAAGTTGAACCATTTTTTATTTCTTATAACCATAAGCACAATGTCTGCAACCATTTTGGCAACATTTTCCTTTCTGATAATGGAAAAATTCTGTAAAAACCCAATACCCATTTTCGATATAATAATGTATATGAGGAACAAACTCCGAAGGCATTGTTGGATGTGGATATTCTTGATCTAATTCTACAAAATAATTCAGTTTTTCTATACAAGAATTACACAAACATTTGTAATGCGTTTTCTTCAAAAACTCTTTTATTTCATCTTTTATAACAATTGTAGTACAAGCACAATTCGAAATATCATCTACCTTACACTCCATTGTTTCGTTACAACGCGAACAATTTTCGATCATTTTTTTGGATTATTTTTTTGATTTTTCAAAATACGAAAAATTCATAAACTTATCTTAAATCATGTGATTGAAATTCTCTATAACCATCATAAATAAATAGTTATAAATTAATTCTATCTAGACATAAAAGAAATCATTTAAGAATAATAGATTTAAAGTCAAAACTTTAAGAAATTTGTAAAAGAATAAAAGATAGACATTATCATTATTCAATTAGTGTTTTTATAGTAGTTTTGATTGGTTAAAATCCTCGGAATAATTTTCCGAGGATTTTTTATTTTCTTAATCTATCAACTAATAAACCAATTACAAAACCGATAATCGAAGGTGCAATCCAACCTAAATCGTATTCGAAAAATGGAATTTTATTCAGATTTTCTATAGTCGATTCATCTAACTTTCCTAATAATTTCAATAATCCTAAAATTGCGATGATTGTAGACGCTATTAATGCAAAAATATAAGGAGTTTTGCTTTTAATTGTTTTTCCAAACAACACTATATAAATAACTAACGTGATTGTAATTGGATATACGAAAGCCAAAGGTGGATATGCAAAATTAATAATTTCGTCTACACCTTTTATTGATAAACCAAACGATATTACTGTACATAAAATCACTAAAGCAGTGTAACTTACTTTTCCATTTGTTAAACGTCCAAAAAATGTACCTACCGCAGATGTTAATGCGATTGAAGTGGTAAGACAAGCAAACGCCATACATAACGCAATTGCAATTAACCCATACTGTCCTAATGTATTTCGAGAGATTTCTATTAATAATTCTGCACGAGAAATTTCTGGATTTGTAATTCCAGAAGTAGCACCTAAATAAATCAATCCACCATATACAAATAACAAACAAGTTGTAGACAATAAACCTGATATAATTACAATTTGAGATTTACTTTTTGTATCAGTATACCCTTTATCTCGTGCTGCTGAAATAATAATTCCAGCAAAAATAACAGAAGCCAAAACGTCTAATGTTTGATAACCTTCTATAAAACCTTTCGAAAAAGATTGCATCATCGTTAAGTCTGAAGGTAAGAAATCAGCGGTTGGGTATATAATTCCAATGACTATTAATAAGGTCAATAAAATCAATAATACTGGTGTTAAATAATTTCCAATAACGTCTACCACTTTTGAGGGACGAATCGCTAAAATAAGTGTTACTGCAAAAAATAGTAACGATCCCCACATCGGATCCAATGTTGGAAAAAATGGTTTTAATCCCACTTCGAATGTTGTTGCGGCAGTACGAGGAATCGCAATTAACGGTCCGATACAAATCATAATAATTGTACCTAAAATAGCCGCCAAATGTTTGTTCACACGATGCCCTAAATCATTAAAATTATCACCCGAAAAAACAACAGATAAAATACCAGTAAATGGCAATAAAATACCAGTTAACCCAAATGCTATCATCGCGACGAAATAATTTGAACCCACTTCTAATCCTATCAAAGGAGGTAAAAGAAGGTTTCCTGCACCAAAAAACATCGCAAACAACGCAAATCCAAGTGTTAATACATTGGTTAACTTTTTACTTTTCATATATTTAATAATTCTATCTGTTTTAAAAAACGGTTCGCAAATTACTACAATTGCATTTTCAAGCCTTAAACTTAGTAGAATTATTCGATAATCACACAGCTAATTTATAAATTTGACAGATTTGAATAATAATTTTTATATTTATCAGATTTTAAACTTTATATATTATGAATGTTTTAATCATCGATATCATCAAATCTTAATTGATTTGAAATTTTATCTAAAGTGATAATTCGATTCGTTGGTGTATAACCTTCTCCTTTTGGCTGAAAATATTGAATATCTATCTTCATAGTTTCAAAGTAAACATTCATAACAAAAATTTTTAAGCTTTTAATTTTAAAATTTTTGTAATAATATTTATGAGGTAAATATTAAACATCATAAAACAGATTGATATTGAAGGATACTCAAAAACAGCGAAAAGTATTATAATCAAACTAAAAAATAGTATTAAAACTACCGCTAAAAAAATCGAAAAATAATTAAGATAATTAAAACCTATCGTTTCTTCATCATCAAAATTAGTGTAGAATATTGCTGCAAAAAAATCGACTATAATTAAAAGAAACAATAAATAACCTAAAAGCGGCAAATAAAAACTTAAATCATGAAATCCTCGAATAATTGTTACATCCAAAACAAAAGCTACTGGAATACAAAGCCATGTAATGTTGGTCCAAACAAATATTTGTCCAGAATTAGAGAAAATTTTTCCTAAAAACAACTCCGAAATCTTATCAATTTTCAAATAAAATGACATTGCAAATAAGCAAATCACAAGCTCTAAAATAAGAATAGAAAAGCTGAAAATTGTATCATTATTTTTAATCACAATATCCGTAAAGGAAATTGCCATCAGTACAAGACCGATGACAAAAATCCCAAAAAATAAGTGTGCAAATGTTATTTTGTTTTGTTCCATTCGATGTTTTTTGAATAGTACATTAGGATTGCAACAATGATAAATAATCCTATACTTCCTACTAATAACGCGTGTTCTTTGAGTTGTAAAACACTGTAAATAAATGTGTATAATAAAATTAACATTAATGTAATTTTGAATGTGAAACCAAATGATTTTAGGAAAGAATTGACAAAAAATGTAATCAATAAAATAGTTGCACCAGATGAAATAAAGTAAGCAATATCAAATCCTAAATATTCTGACAACGATAACAATAACACAAAATTGACACAGATTGCAAATCCAACTAACGCATATTGTACCAAGTGAATGTTGAAATTATTTCGGCTTTCGATAAAGAAAAATGCTACAAATGTTAATCCAATGAACAGAATCGCATATTTTGTCGAACGATATGTTTTGTCATAATGATCGTTCATCTGCAAGAAATTAACGCCAAAACTATAATCAGAAAAGTTAGAAGCGTCTTGCCAAATCTGTCCTTGCAAAGGATTTTGTTGATAAATAGACCATTTTACATTTGTTTTTCCATTCTTCGTTTCGGGATCAGAATTAGGTAAAAAATTTCCATCATATTTCAAATCTTTCCAATTTGTAGCCAAATCAACTTTTGTATTAATCGCAGATGGAATGATATTCAACATTTGAGAACCTTTCATCACCAAATTGATTGAAACTTGATTAAAATCGAATGTAGAAGGATCTATTTTTTGAGACATCATTTGCACAGGCATCACTTTTTTAGTGGTACTCACTTGTTCCAAATATTCTCCATTTTCTACTCTAACTTCTGGTTGAATAGTAATTGTAGAAGTTATATTATCCATATTCAATGGATAATTTTTGTTGTTAGATTGTACAATTACTTTGTTCTCATATCCTTTAGAATCAGAGATTCCAAAAACAATTTTAGTCGAAACTACATTTTCTGCACATACTTCCACTTCATTAAGCATATCGCTATAATTCTTAAATTTCGAATTGATATTCAGTTTCGAATTGTAAACTACTGCTTCATAAATACTACGACTTTTTAACTGCGTATCAATCGTTCCATTTATATTTAAATCATTAGCAGAAATATACTTTTTCACTTGTTGCTTCACAACTTTTCCTTGTCCATCATTTACATTTTCCATGTAAGTAACCTCGATAAAAGGACCATAAATTGTCTGTTTCCCACTCCATTTATCTGAAATTTCGGTAATTACTTTTTCCTTGTTTCCTTGTCGTTCTTCAATTAAATTTAATATGAACGGAATCGGAATTAAAAGTCCTAAAACTAAAAGACATACCAAAAATCCTTTTATCATTGTTTTGTTTTGTGAATAAACTGATTGATTTTCAGGTTGATATTCATTTTTTAAATCATTGTTTTCCATAAGTTTGAATTTTATTATTTATTTTATAAAGTACTTTGTTTTTCAAAGTTTAAATGCAAAAAAAATTATTTTATATTCTTTATTAATTTTTCAAGATAGTTCAAATGCTCCTGAAAAGCTTGTTTTCCAAGTGCTGTTATCGAATAAGTTGTATTCGTTTTTCGACCTATAAATCCTTTGTGTACAGTCATATAATCGTTTTCTTCTAGGTTTTTTAAGTGCGAAGCCAAGTTGCCATCAGTCAAATCTAAAAAGTCTTTCAAATCCTTAAAAGAAATTTCTTCATTCATGACCAAAGCACTCATAATTCCCACACGAATACGATTATCAAAGACTTTGTTTAATTTATTAAGATTAAAATCCATGTTGCAAATTTAAGCTTTGTAATCATATTTTCGCACCATCCAAATCCCAAAAATTAGATGTAAAATCCCGAAACCAATAAACCAAAACAATAAACCATTGAAAATAAAATAGAAAGCCAATAACCCTAAAAATATTTCGCACATTGCCAAATATTTTATTTCTACAATTGTGTCACGTTCTACCGTATACAAAGCTAAGCCGTAAAACAAAAGCGTTGCTGGAGCTACATAAGCAAAACTAAAATTATTGATGAAGATCAGACTTACTATTCCTCCAACGATTAAAACAAAAAGAAATTTACGCAATATTCGTTTTGTAACTGGATTTATAAATTTAACGTCATCTTTTGTCGATTTTCTGGTCATAAAAAAGAAACCTCCAATACATGCAACCATTAAAGTTACAATTCCTAAAATGAATAATTTAATTTCTAAATTATTCATTAAAATAGGTGTCAATGTTCCTCTATAATTTACTTGAAGTGCATCTTGTAGAATCAAAACATAAGCGATAAAAGCAGAAATCATTCCCACTACTCCAACCCAAACACCACTCCATCCACTAATACTTGTGAATTTTGATGTGCGTTGCATCATTGATTTGATTTCGTTTAAACTTTCTACAGGATTATTTGTGCTCATATTAAAAGTACTTTTCAATTCAAAGTTAATATAAAAAATGATTCTGCAAAATATTTTTTCAAAAAAAATCCAATTTCTAAATGAAATTGGATTTTATAAATATGATTAATTAATCAATTTTTAAGGATTTGTAGACCACAAAGAAGCTGATGCCAACATTGCGCGTTTATCTAATTTTAATAAATCGACAATTAATTGAGCAAAATCTTCAGGCTGAAGCACTTTTTCTGGATTTCCGTCTGTGATTTTCAACACATCTTTTGACATCTCAGATGCAATTGTACTTGGAGTTAAAGTCGTAACACGAATGTTTTTCTTTCTTAATTCGAACATTAATGATTCTGATAAACCTATCAATCCCGCTTTTGAAGCTGAATAAGCAGAAGTTACTGCGTTTCCTTTTAATCCTGCAGTTGAAGATACATTGATAATATCACCACTTCCTAACTCTACCATCGAAGGAATTACAGCTTTAGAAACATAATATGGTCCAAATAAATTGGTACGCACAATCTCTTCCCAATCATTTTTTGGCATTTCCAAAAAACTTCCGAAAGCCGCAATACCGGCATTATTAATCAAAATATCAAACGCTCCAAAACTCTCAATTAATCGTTCAAGTTGCATTTTCACTTCAACTTTTTCAGCTACATTAAAAATCGAATAATCCGCTTTTACTCCAAAACTTTTGATCTCTTCTACAGTTTCTTCTAATGTCTTTGTATTTCGTCCTGTCACAGCTACATTAACACCTTCTTTAGCCAATGCCAAAGCAACAGCTTTTCCTAAACCTCTACTACCTCCTGTGACTAAAGCATTTTTCCCTTTTAAATCTTGCATAATTATTTTATAATTAGAATTTTACAATTTATTTTTTGAAGATTTTTTATGATTTTGAAGTACAAAGATAAACAACATAGATTTCTAGGAAAAATATTTTTTATCTACCTAATTATAAGTATTTTTACTACTTAATCACACACTGAATGGATAAATATTTATTTTTTACTCTACTCCTTATCAACGTCCTCTCTTTTTTTTTATTTAAAATAGATAAAAAAACTCAATTATTGGTAAAAGACGTGTATCTGAATTAGCACTTTGTTTTGTGACTTTGATTGGTGGAACAATTGGTTCTCTTATGTCAATGCAGATTTATCGTCATAAAATAAGAAAAAAGTCTTTTATTTTTAAAATAGTAATGATTATAGCAATACAATGTAGTTTATTAATTTTTTTAGTTGATCGAATTTAATTGTTCTAAAATTTAAACCTACGACAGTCTTTTTTCTCAGCTTGTTGTTTCTTTTGATTCAGTCTTTTTTGCTGAGAAGCTTTAGTAGGTTTAGTCTTTTTTCTAAACTTTGGAATAATCAATGCTTTTTCAACTAATTCTAACATTTTCTTTGTTGCAGATTCTTTATTGTCCAATTGAGAGCGAGATTCTTGCGAATTGATTTGTAAAAATCCTTCTGAATTAATCTTATTTTTTAGCTTTTCTGTGATTAATGCTTTTTCTTCATCAGAAAAAAATTGGGAAACTTCAACGTTCCATTTTGCTAAAACCATCGTTTCAACCTTGTTTACATTTTGCCCTCCTGCACCGCTACTTCTCGCTGTTTTATATGTTATTTCATAAGAAAAATCTTTCATCACTTATTATTTTTATTGAATAAAATATGAGAAATCAAACAGATTAAAGTAAAAAAAACGCCAACAGCAACCACTCCATTCCATTGAAATTTATCCCACGCATTTGCTGCAATAAATGTTCCTAAAGATCCACCAATAAAATAGCTTGTCATGTAAACTGTATTCACTCGATTTCCTGCTTTGGCATCTAATCCAAAAATAATGGTTTGATTAGAAACATGCATTGCCTGTAAACCTAAATCGATCAAAATTACACCAACAATTAATCCCCAATATGTATAGCCAAATTCATAGAAAAATCCCCAAGAAATTAGCATAGTAATGATGGAATAAAAGATAATTTTTGATGTTGACAGAACTTTTGAAACTCTACCAACTAATGCAGCAGCTAATGCTCCTACTGCTCCAATTAATCCAAAAGCACCAGCAATATCGCTTCCAACAAAAAATGGTGCTTCTTCTAAGTGAAAAACCAATGTTGTCCAAAATGCACTAAATGCTGCAAAACCTGTAGCTCCACGAAAAGAAGCTAATCTTAATTGTGGTTGATTTTTTACTAAATCTACAATCGATTTCATCAAATTACCATAAGTTCCTTTGAAATTTGGTTGTATTTCTGGTAAAAATATATAGATAAAAATCCATAGAACAAACATTAAAATTGCGCCTATCATATAAACTTCTCGCCATCCTAAATATTCACCAATAAAGCCACTAAAAACACGAGAAAGTAGAATACCAACAAGCAAACCACTCATAACCATCCCGACAGCTTGCGCTTTTTTTTGAGGTTCAGCTAATTCAGCCGCCATTGGCACAAAAACTTGCGGAATAACTGAGGTGAAACCGATTAGAAAACTTAATGGAAAAAGCCAGCTTACAGATGGTGCAAAATACATTCCCAAAAGAGCTGCGATTATAAAAACAAAATCGATTAAGATCATTCGTTTTCGTTTCAGTAAATCTCCTAAAGGAATAATAAACAACAATCCACAAGCGTATCCAATTTGTGTTAACATTGCAATATTAGAAACTTTACTTTCGGAAACATTAAAATCTTTAGCGATTAATGACAATAATGGCTGATTGTAATAATTATTTGCCACAACCAAACCGCTCCCAATAATCATTATCCATAAAATGATTGGAGTTAATTTGGGTTTCATTTGTAAATTTTCCATTCTAATATTCGCTTGCTTCAGTCAAAAGTTTAACATCATCATGAGATAATTGCACATTTACACCTTCTACAAAAGCATCAAGATGTTGTTCCTTAGTTGCACTCGCAATGGGAGCTACAACAGTTTTCTGATCCATTAACCAAGCCAATGCAACTGCCGAATAAGAAATATTATATCGTGTAGAAATAGTTTGTAAAGCGTCCAAAATTTTGAATCCTCTTTCATTCAAATACTTTTTGATTCCATTACCGCGCAAACTTTGTTGTAAATCTTCTTCAGTTTTATATTTACCTGATAAAAAACCACTCGCTAAACTGTAATAAGGGATAACAGCTAAATTATATTTCTCAGCAACAGGTTGCAAAAATTCTTCAAAATGCTGACGATCATACAAATTATATTCAGGTTGCAAGGTTTTGTATTGCGGCAAATTATAAAGTTCTGATTTATCCAACGATTCAATCAATCGCTCCGAAGAAAAATTAGAAGCTCCTATAAATCTCACTTTTCCTTCTTTTATCAATTGATTATAAACGGATAAAGTTTCTTCTACAGGTGTATTTACATCATCATAATGAGTTTGATACAAGTCGATATAATCTGTTTGTAAACGGATAAGTGATTCTTCTACTTCTTTTAAGATATGAGCTTTTGTAGTATTTGGCTTATCTTGAATCATATTTCGTCCACCAACTTTCGTTGCCAAAACAATTTGATCTCTCACTCCTCTCGATTTTAACCAATTTCCGATAATTCGTTCAGACTCTGTTCCAACATTACCTTCCACCCAATACGAATAGTTATTTGCAGTGTCTATCGCATTAAATCCTCTGTCCAAAAATCCATCTAAAATTCGAAAAGATTCTTCTTCATTCAATGTCCAACCAAAAACATTTCCTCCGAAAAAAATTGGTTTTATTTCTAAATCTGTATTTCCTAATTGTACATTTTTCATGGGGATAAAGATAAAAAAAAGCTACTTTGCAGTAGCTTCTTGTTGTAAAATTTTTTGACTCACACGTCGAAAAATGTAACTTTTAAGATACTTTTATGGTGTCTTCATAGGTTTAGAAAACAAAGCATCAAAGTTTAATACTTAGTTTGAAATCGATACAACAAATATATATACTGAATAATATCTATCATTAAAATAGAGTTCAGATTTCGTTAATTCACGTTTCAGCAAGGTGAATTGTGAATTTATTCAGGTGAAATTTTAATCAACTTTCAAAATCATTCGAACTTTTGTTCCTTTTTCATGAAAATTTATAAAAATATTTTCTTCAATATTACGATTAAGCAATTGTAAACGCTCATTAACTATCTTAAGTGCTTTCGAATCGTGAGTTTTATTTTGCGTAATTTGTGTTGTATTTCCCTTTCCATTATCTTCAATGATTATTTCTAAATAATCAATTTTTACACGAATAATCAATTTGATAATCGGTTGTAAATGATTTTGATCAAATGCGTGAACAAAAGAATTTTCGATAATTGGTTGAATCAACATTGGAGGAATTTTGATGCGATAAATATCCAATTGACTATCAATTTGAACATCAAATTCTATTTTATTTTTCCATCTAAAATTCTCAACTTCAACATATAATTTCAAAAAATCAATTTCGTCTTTCAAACTAATTTCATCTTTTGTTGAAAGATTTAACATCTGACGAATCAAGTGAGAAAAACGTCCCAACGAATTTAACGCATTATCAATATCATTATCCAAAATATAAAACTGAATAGAATTCAGCACATTGAAAATAAAATGCGGATTCATTTGCGATTGTAAAGCTGTTAACTTCGTTTCGGTTAATTGCCGCTCTAATTGCAAACGTTGATTTTCTTGAGTATTTTTTTCATTTAATTGACTAATTTTTAATTGATTAAATTTATTTAACGTCTTGATTTTATTTGTATTATAACGATAAATAATCAATCCTAAAGTTAAGACTGACAACAAAATAAAATAAATATTCAAGTAAAAAGGTTCGTCAACATTCAACGAAACCAAATCAATAATTTGTTTTTGTCCATTGCTTGTATCCGTTATTTCTAATTGAACACGATATTTACCATATGGTATATTCCGCAAATAAATAGATGGGTTATAAAAATACTCGTTCCACTTTTCATCAGGATTTACACGATATCTGTACTTATAACTTTGAGCAAAATTAGCATCAACCACAGCAAAATTTAATGTAATATTATTCTCATTATTCTTTAAATTCAAATCTTTATCAATCAAATCAAACCACATAAATTTATCTATTCCAAAAGATTGATCATTAATTTTAAAACTTGTAATTATAATCTCTTTCGACTGATTTTTTTGCTTTAATAAATTCTCAAGATTTAACTTATAATATCCATTTTCAACACCAATTGTAGCCGTTTTTCCGTCAAAAATAGACGAATGTATATCCTTATTTACAAAACCTTGTTCATTACCAATCATATATGTTTTACCATTATTGAAAACGAGTAAATTACGATTGGTTCCAATCAGAATTGAGTTCCCAAAAATGTCAATTGAACTGATATTTTCCCCGCCAATTTCACGAATATTGATTACTTTTTTTGTGATTAATTCATCTCCTTTTACCTCTAAAATATAGACTTTCGCAAATTCTGTTGCAACCAACAACTGATTATCTCCAACGCATTTTATCATTTTAATTTTAGATTCATTAAACTGATTATTTTGCAAATAAGAAATAAAATTTCCATTTTCATACTTGAATAATCCATCCAAAGAAGAACCAAAAAATACAGCTTTTTTATTTTGACAAATCGAAACAACATCTTTCGGAACATTCGCTTGCGTAGCTGAATATGCGTGATATTTTAGATTATTCAGATCATCAAAAACCAAAATTCCTCCAAAAGGATTTGTCTGAATAAATTGATTATTAAAATATGTAAATTGACTTGTTCGATTAGGTAAATAATCTTTGAATTCTCCATTAAAATCTAACTCGAAAAGTCCTAAATTAGTTGCTATAATAAACGAATTATGACGAATAATCATTTTATAAAAACGAAGATTTTTTTCTTTCAAATCAAAATCAATTTCATAAAAATCTTTATTTGATTGACTTAAAAAATCTTTGAATTTTGACTTATTTCGAAGCATATATTGATAAAAAGCATTTCTCTTTATCTGCTTATTGAATACATTATTCTCTTGAAAATAAAGTCCTTCTGGTGTTAAAAAATATTGTGTATTCGCAACTTTTAGAATTTCAATGACTCTTTTATTATCAATCGTTGAAAAATCTAAAAAATGATTAAAATGAACTTCAAAAAGTCCTTTATCAGCACTTCCAACATAAATTAAATCATCCGTTTTACTACTAAAAACTCGATATGGATAATCCGAAGTGATTTTAAAATTTTCTGTTTGATCTGTTATTTTATTGTCCTTTAATTCGGCAACCATTCCATTTCCTGCACCCGTTTCGTAACCAGCTAATAAAAGAGAATGACGTTTATCTGAAATGTTGTGATTTCTAAAAACTGGAAAATCGTAGGTTTTAAAATTCAATTTTTTATTCAAAAAATCGTTTATCGAAATGATATTAAGACCTTTAGAAGATGACAAATACAAATCATTATTATTCAAAAAACTATAATTAATTCGATTGAAAGGATTGACCAACTTCAACTTATCGCGATGAACTTCATAAACACCATGATCTATTGTTGCAACATAAACCTTGTTTTGATATTCGAAAAAAGATACCGCTTCGAACACAATATTGTTATTTTTTTCAAAAGAAGGATTATAAATTTTCTTTGATTTTGTATCAATAATCGAAACGCCACCTTGCGCAGCAACATATATTAAATCATCTAAATAAAATAAATTTCGAACACGATCCGAAACTAATCCTTTCGCTGTATTAATTTGTTCAAAACGTTGACCAGTAAATTTCAATATCCCTTGTCCGTAACTTCCGAACCAAACATTATATTGCTTATCTTCTATTATTGTCCAAACATTATTGTATTGTACTTTCTCGAAGCGTTTCATCATTTTGAAATTGTCCATGTCTTTCACAAATACGCCAAAACGAGTTCCAACCCACAAGATTTTACGAGAATCTTTGTAAACACTCAAAATCTCATTGGCAGGCAAGCCATTTTCGTACGTGTATTGTTTTGTCAGAACATATTGCGCAGAAAGTTGATGAGAGCAATGAAATAAAACAAGTAAAAAAATGAAGTTACGCAACCACATTCGATAAAATTTTATACCCCAAAGAAGTTACAGGAAGATTTGATTCACCATCTTTTGGATGACAATTCAGAATCAATAAATTGTTTCGTTTATCAAATTTTTTAGCAAAATTAATATTAACCAAATACGATCTATTGACACGGAAAAAATTGGTTTGATCAATTAAATTTTCTACCTCTTTCAGCGTTTTAGTTACCATGTACGCCTCTTTTTCAGTAAAAATTGTACAATAACTATCATCTGCTTTACAGTAAATAATATTTTCAATTTTCAGTACCAAAACCTCTGTTATAGATGGAATAAATATAATTCCATGCTCATTTTTGAAAACGTCTTTCAGATTATCAGTTTCTACTTCATCTTCAAAATCATCTGCAATATTAATAATCTCTTTCGTTATTTTTGTTTGATTTTGACGCTCTACAAAACGATTCAATAATACTTTAAGATCAGAAATTGAAATAGGTTTCATCAAATAACCCAAACATCCCCATTGATTTACAGCTTCTAAAATATAGTCTGAATGAGCTGTTGTGAAAATGACATCAAACGTAATATCATCGAAATAATCAAATAATTTAAACCCAAATTCCTCTGGCATGTGAATATCCAAAAAAACGATATCTGGTTGATTTTCCTTAATTTTTTCAACGCCTTCTTTTACAGAATTTGCAGTATCAATGGAAACAAAAAAATCTGGCAAAGCATGTTGAATAATTTTCTTTAACCCTTGTTGAGCAAAGTGTTCATCATCTATAATAAGAGCTTTGTAATGATTCATTTGAGTTTAATTTGTTACAAATATAAACTAAAAAAGGATGCTCCGTAGAACATCCTTTGATTATGATTGAAGTAATATTTTTAAACTCTTTTCGATTTTAATTGTAAAAAGATTGCTGCAATTATTGATCCTACCGAAGCCATAATAAAGCCAACCCACAATTGCGAATTAAATCCTAACCCCATTGCAATCGGAATTCCACCTAAAAATGCACCTAAAGCATTTCCGATATTAAAACTTGCTTGACCAGCTGCTGCGGCTAAAGTTTCGGATCCTTTTCCGTTATTAATCAACATCATTTGAATTGGCGAACCAATTGTAAACGCAATTAATCCCGTAATAAACGACATAATATAAGCCATTATTTGTATGTGAGAAGTGAAATAAACAATCACTAAACAAATCGCCATCGAAGCAAATGAGATAATTGCAGCTTTATTTGGCGACATGGTATCTGCCAATTTTCCACCTATAAAATTACCTACAAACATTCCTAGACCAATCAAGGTCATAATAATTGGAACTTTTGTTTTGGGTAAATCTGCCACATTTGTCATTAATGGAGAAATGTAACTTATCCACGCAAATAATCCTGAAGTTCCGATAGAAATCATCACAATTAATACCCAAGCTTCCCATTTTTTGAAGAAACTTAATTGCTCTACTAAACTTCCTTTGTTTGTATTTTTAAGATTTGGAACCCAAAGCGAAATCGCTAACATTGTGATTAATCCTAAACTTGCAATAATCCCAAACGTTAATCGCCACGAAAAAACTTGTCCTAATTTCGTCCCTAATGGAACTCCGACTAAATTCGCAAACGTTAATCCCGCAAACATAATCGAAATAGCTTGCGCTTCTTTTCCTTTTGTTGCTAATTGTGCTGCCACAACAGATCCTACTCCAAAAAACGCTCCATGAGGTAAACCAGACATAAAACGAGCAATTAATAAGGTATTGTAACTTGGTGCAATAACAAAAAGTGAATTAAAAATGGTAAACAATAACATAAAAAAGATTAAAACTTTTTTAGGCGAATATTTACTTGTAGCCATGATCAATGTTGGAGCTCCAACCATTACGCCCATTGCATACATTGATATAAAATTCCCTGCTGTTGGAATTGAAATATTCAAATCTTTTGCAAAATCTTCTAAAACTCCCATCATCGAAAATTCCGTCATTCCGATGGCTAAACCTCCCATTGCTAAGGCAAGTAAACTCTTTTTTACCATTTATTCTTCTATTCTTCGTATAATTCTATCGGCAAACCGTCGGGATCTTCAAAAAAAGTAAACTTCTTTTGCGTGTATTCATCCACACGAATTGGCTCTACCATCACATTCAACTGCGTTAATTTTTCTACTTCATTTTCTATATTTTCCACAGCAAAAGCAATATGTCTCAATCCAGAAGCTTCTGGTCGAGAAACACGTTTTGGTGGATTAGGAAAAGAAAATAATTCGATGCAGTAATAATTTTGCAAAGCTAAATCTAATTTATAAGAATCACGTTCTTTTCGGTAAACTTCTTGCACAATTTCGAATCCTAAAATTTCTGTGTAAAAATGTTTTGATTTTTGATAATCCGAACAAATGATTGCAATATGATGGATTTTTTTTAATGCTAACATAATTTATGCGTAATGATTATTTTTTGCTCTTTCATATTGTGGCAACCACTTTATATCTTCTTCTAACTCTTTTGCAGCACGTAATGCAAAATATGGATCGCGTAATAATTCTCTTCCTAAAAAGATTAAATCTGCTTCTTCATTTTGAAGAATTTCTTCGGCTTGTTTTGGCTCAAAAATTAATCCAACAGCTCCAGTAATGATTTCGACTTGGTTTTTAATTTCATTTGCGAATGGAACTTGATAATTTTTTTTGACATCAATCTTTTGATGACTCACTCCTCCTCCAGACGAAACATCAATCACTTCTACTCCATTTTGTTTTAAAATCTTACACAATTCTATTGTTTCTTCTAAATTCCAACCATTTTCTGCCCAATCCGAAGCTGACAAACGAACCCAAAGCGATTGAGTTGTAATATATTTTTGCATTTCAGCAACAATTTCCAACACAAAACGAATTCTATTCTCAAAACTTCCACCATATTCATCTGTTCGATTATTGATTAAAGGCGACAAAAATTGATGAACCAAATATCCATGCGCACCATGAATTTCTAAAATTTCAAAACCAGCTTTTATCGCGCGTTCAGTTGCTTTTCCCCATTCTTTTACAACATCTTTAATTTCAGAAATTGTTAATTGATGTGGAATTTCATCCGATTCATTAAAAGGTAAATTAGAACTCGAAACTGTTTTCCAACCATTTTTTTCGTCAGATTTTATTTGATGGTGTCCCAACCAAGGCTTTTCTGTACTTGCTTTTCTTCCTGCATGCGCTAACTGAATCCCAGGAACACAATTGTATTTTTTAATTTCGGAAGTTAATTTTTGATACACTTCGATATGTTCATCTTTCCAAATTCCTAAATCGCCATACGAAATTCGACCATCTGCAATAACAGCGGTAGCTTCTTGTATAATCGCCGAAACATTGCCAACTGCACGCGAAACATAATGTTGAAAATGCCAATCATTTGGAAAACCATCTTCCGAAGAATATTGGCACATTGGCGACATAATAATTCTATTTTTTAATGAAATAGATTCATTTATACTGATTGATTCAAATAATTTGCTCATTACTTGTTTTTTTGACTTAATTAATTTGGAATAAAATTCGTGAATTTGATTGATTTCTTAAAACGATTCAGCTTAAAAATTGTTTAAATTCTAATCTTTCAACAAAATTAAAAAAGCTTAGAAATACATGAAATCACAAATAATTTTAACAATTTATTTAAAACTGACAAAAAACATAAATTTAAAAAAATCTAATAATCAATCCGATATCATAGTAAATATCTAAGGTTCAGAATAATTTTTAATAAATCTTTCATTGTTTCTTAGTTTGTTCGTAATTTTACAAAAAAGTGAATTTTGGAAAAGAAAAAGATTGTCATTTTAGGTGCTGGATTTGCCGGACTTAAATTAGCCCGTAAATTAAATAATAACCCACACTTTTCTGTTACACTTATTGACCGTTATAACTATCATCAATTTCAACCTCTTTTTTATCAAGTTGCTACAGCAGGAATAAACGCTAGTGATATTTCGTTTCCTATACGAAAAGTATTTCAAGGAAGTAAAAATGTCAGCGTACGATTAGCTGAAGTAACAGCTATAAAAAAAGAAGCTAATATTGTTGAAACCACAATCGGAGATTTTTCTTACGATTATTTGGTTATTGCCATGGGATGTACCACAAATTTCTTTGGTAATAAGCAAATTGAGGAATTATCATTCCCAATGAAATCCACAAACGAAGCTTTAACGCTAAAAAACAGATTGTTAACAAATTTTGAAAGTGCTTATTCTGCTGAGTCAGAAGAAGAATTAGAAGAAATTTTGAACATTGTTGTTGTTGGTGGTGGACCAACTGGAGTAGAACTTTCTGGTGCAATTGCACATATGAAAAAACACATTCTACCAAAAGATTATCCAGATTTAGATTTCTCTAAATTGAATATTTATTTGATTGAAGGAAGTCCTAATTTATTAGGACCTATGTCTGATTTAGCTCATAAAAAGTCTCACGAATATTTGACAAATATGGGAGTGCATATTTGGACAGAAGGACGAGTTACAGATTATGATGGAAAAACTATTTCCTTAGCTGACGGACGCACAATCAAAACAAAAAATTTAATTTGGTCTGCTGGTGTTACAGGAAATATTCCTGAAGGAGCTGTGTCTCAAGAAGAGTTACAAAGAGGTAACCGTTTTAAGGTAGATCGTACAAGTAAAATTATTGGAACTGATAACATATATGCTATTGGTGACATTTCTTGTATGGAAACACCTAAATATCCTCATGGACATCCTCAATTAGCACGTGTTGCTGGGGATCAAGCTATGAATTTAGCCAAAAATTTCAATAAAATTGGACAAGGTTTATCAGAAGATAAATTAACTTTATTTGAATATCAAGATCCAGGATCTATGGCTACAATAGGAAAACATAAAGCTGTTGTTGACTTACCTAAATTCTCTTTCTCTGGACGTTTGGCATGGTTTACATGGATGTTCTTACACTTAATGTTAATCTTGACTGTTCGCAACAAACTGGCTATTTTCTTTAATTGGGCTCAAAATTATTTTACAAATGATTCATCATTACGTATTATTGTTCGTCCAACGAAAAAAGATTTTAGATTTAATTTGAAAGGTTATCGCCGTTTTCCAAAGAATCGTGATAAAGAAGTAGAAGCTTAATCAAAAAAGTATATCAATAAAAAACTCCGCTAAATATTTAGCGGAGTTTTTTGTATCTATGAATTGAAATTTTATTTTCTTGCAGAAGGTGTTCTCACTCCTGTTTTTACTCTTTCTGTTGATGCAGATTTTGCACTTACAGCATCTTTAGCAGATTTGCTGTATAATTGGATAAAATCAAATAATCCATCAAAATCACCAGTCAATGTTTTACCATTCGAAACTCTCAATGCAAAGTTTGTAGATAATAAACTTCTGTTATAAGGGTCAAAATAATTTTTTAGATTAATAGATCCAGAAGAAAAATCTGTATCTAACAAAGCAAACGTTCCAGAATTAAGAACTGGCACATAATTTTGCATTATAGGATCTTCATAATATTCGATATAATCCAATCCTCTATCATTATTTTCTGTTACGTAAGATCCATTAAAACTTAAATCACCTCTTTGGAAAATTTCTAAATACAAATAAGCTCCATTTAATTTACCATTCTTAGGAACTGGATTTGTAGATAATACTACACTATAATAAAATCCGCCATCAGCCTTTTTTATATCTGCAACAACTGCATTTCGAAGCGGAAATGATACACCATCATAATTGATTTGTCCAACATTAACAATTTCAGGTTCATAATAGCCATCATCATTATTCACACAAGATGTTAATGAGATAGACGAGACAGCTAACATTGCTAAAAATATAATTTTTTTCATAATTTCTAAATTTTCAAACTAATTATATTGCCAGTATTACAAATAGCGTGCTAAAAAATAACAACAACTAGTTTTAGCATAAAAAAAGTGTTACACAATCGTGTAACACTTTGATATTAAATAAAATATTTTTTAACAAAGAAAATTATCCTTTGATAATGATTTCCATTTTTTCTTGCTCTTCTAAAGCTAATTCCAAATCAACTAAGATACGTCCTGAATGTTCGTCAGCGATAATTTTTTTACGTTGAGCGATATCCATTTGTCTTTGTGGTGGAATTGTAAAGAAAGATCCCGCAGAAGCTCCACGTTGTACAGGAACAACAGCTAAACCATTTTTCACAGAATTTCTGATACGGCTGTAAGCGTCTAATAATCTTTGTTCGATTTTAGCAGAATATTCAGAAGATAATTTCAATAAATTACTTTCTTCTTTTTCTGTATCTTTTACAATTGTATCCAACTCAGCTTGTTTGTGAGATAAATGCTCTTTCATTGAGTTTAATTTTGCATTAAATTCTTCAACTTGTGCATTTTTTTGAGAAATTTTAACTGTAAACTCACGAATACGTTTCTCAGATAACTCAATTTCCAAACCTTGATACTCTACTTCTTTCGCTAAAGCATCAAATTCTCTATTGTTTCGTACGTTATCTTGTTGTTTCGTGTATTTTTTAATTAAAGCTTCAGCATTTTTGATTGCTTCTTTCTTCAATTTAATTTCTTCATCCAAACCTTTAGTTTCGTCAACTATTTTTTGGATTCTCGTTTCTAATTGTGCAACATCGTCGCTCAAATCTTCAACTTCTAAAGGTAATTCACCTCTTGTGTTTCTGATTTCATCTAAACGTGAATCAATTAATTGCAAGTCGTATAACGCGCGAAGTTTTTCTTCTACGCTTAGTTCTTTGATATTTTTTGTTTCAGACATAGTTAACAATAATTAACAGGATTGGTATTAATTCCAGAATTAAAGACCACAAAATTAGTAAATTTTTCTTTAAGATACGAAGTTATTAAGTTTTTTGTAAACTGTTCCGATTCAAAATGTCCAATATCTGCCAAAACAAGCTTATTTTCAGCTGTAAAAAAATCGTGATATTTCAAATCAGCCGTGATATAAATGTCCGCTCCAGCCGAAATTGCATTTTTTATTCCAAATGCGCCAGAACCTCCAAGTACAGCAACCTTCTTTATTTTTTTGTTTAATAATTTCGAGTGACGAATAACGGGTGTATTCATTTGAGTTTTTAGATAATTGAAAAAATCGAGTTCTTCCATTTCATTTTCCAACTCTCCAATCATTCCAATTCCAATATAATTATTTTGATTATTCAACGAAATAACAGAATAAGCAACTTCTTCGTACGGATGATTTTTGAACAAAGCATTCATCACATCACCTTCCAAATGTTGCGGAACAATAACCTCTATTCGCGTTTCGTTTACTGCTTCCAATTTCCCTATTTCGCCAATAAACGGATTTGCACCAGCAGTTGGTCGATAATTTCCTTCGCCTTCTATCGCAAAACCACACGAATCATAATTCCCAATTTTTCCTGCACCCGCTTCATACAACGCAAATTTCAATTGCTCAGCATGTTCTGTTGGTACATAGGTAATTAATTGTTTGATAGTTTGCAATTTTGGAATAAGAATTTTCGTATTCAATAAAGTTAATTGTTCAGAAATTTTGAAATTAACTCCAACTTTCGAATTATCTAAAGCTGTATGCGTTGCATAAATATTAATTCCATTTTTGATTGCTGTCATCACAGCTTTTTCAACATAATTTTTTCCGTTCAATTTCTTTAAACCAGAAAAAATAATTGGATGAAAACTCACAATCAAATTACAATTTTTCTCAATCGCTTCTTCCACAACTTCTGGTGTTGTGTCCAACGTTACCAAGATCTCTGTTACCTCATTATTGTAATCACCAACTAGCAATCCAACATTGTCAAAATCCTCTGCATACGCCAAAGGCGCTATTTCTTCCATCGCCAAAGCGACATCTTTTACTCGTATCATTTCTCTTTTAAAAGCAATTTTTCTGTAGGCAAATCATTTTCGATGCCTTTCCAATACGATTCAAAATTAAACTTTTCTAACAACTTTCTTGAAGCAACATTATCAGGATCGATGACAGCCATTACTTGCAAATCAGGAAATTTTTCTTTTGATTCTGCTAATAAATGTTCGCAAATCATTGATCCAAAACCTTTTCTCCAAAATTCTTTTTTCAATAAATAACCTATTTCAAGTGAATTTTCGATATGTTTGTTATACACCAATTTACAATCACCTAAAAGTGTGTCGTTTTCGTCATAAACCTTAAAAAAACCAAGGTTTTCGTTAACGCTACCTTTTTCTAAGATTGATGTAAATTTGTGATTTGCTTGCTCTTCATTCAAACCTTTTCCAGAGATATATTTCATCACTTCGTCGTCCTGAACAAGTTTAAAAAAGTTATTAAAATCTGTAGGTTTATATTTTTCGAACCGAATTTTCTTCATGAAATTTTGTTAATGCTTTTAATAAATTGATTTGATTAATCGTACGATTTAGATTTTGTTTTGGATAAGAAATCGAATAATAAATATCGTTTTCTAAATAATCTGCCAAAAATCTAACCGCCTGAATATAAATCACAATATACGCAACAAAATCCATATTTTCGATCTCTATTGGTTGTAAATCATATTTTAAATGTTCTAAAAACCCATTTTTAACCGCTTTATAATAATCAGGTTCAAACAATTTTTCAGGATTAGGATCGTCTTCAGCTTTCAGGTTTGCGTATGTACGAATCATATCTCCAAAATCGCACAAAATATTCCCTGGCATTATTGTATCCCAGTCTATCACAGCGATTGCTTGCGAATGATTATCATTATTAAATAAGAAATTACTGATTTTAGCATCAGCATGAACGACACGCTTTGGGAAATCTATTTCTAAATACTTTTCAACTTGATACAGATTATCCAAAATATAAGCAACTTCTTCTTTCGTTTCTTCTAAACGCTCTGTTGAAGCATTTTTCAATGCATTTTTGAAATCATTTACACGTTTATGATAATCTAAAAACCCGACAATCGAAGGATAAATTTCATCAACATTAACATCTAACAAATACGAATGAAATTCACTAATTGTTTTCGCCGCTTCATACGCTTGTTCCGCAGATTCCACTTTCTCAAAACAAATAGAATTTGGAATAAAAGAAGTCATTCTCCAAGTTTCTCTATCTTCTTTTGCTAATAAATTTCCTTGCAAATCTTTTACAATTTCGATTACCGAATTTTGATAATTCTTTGCTTTTAGATGGCGAGAAATGATGTCAATATTGTTCGAAATTACTTCTGGTTGAGGAAAAACGTGCGTGTTTATTTTTTGTAAAATATATTTTTTTCCTTCATACTCAACTTCATAAGTAGAATTAATCCAACCAGAACTGATTGGATTAATACTAACTTGATCTATATTTTCGAAATAATGTTTTAATATTTTCTCCATTATATTTTATGTCCAAAGAGAATTTGGATATTTTTGATCATTGATTAAATTGTGAATAGAATTTACTACAACTTCTCTATCTTCTGGATAAGTCATTCCGAACCAATTGTCATCCGATTTTTCTACAATCACTTCCAATTGATCTTCTTTGATCATATCATTTACAACTTTCGGCAAGAAAAATTCTGCTTTCAATTGAGAAGCATTTTCGTGAAGAAATTCCTCAAATTTATCTTCTAATTTTCTGAAAATAGAAGGATGTAAAACAAAGAAATTCATCGATACAGCCGTATCTCCATCTAATGGTAAAACGTTATCATCTTCTTCGAAAACAATTTCTCCATTTTCGTTAGAATAGATATTTGTACGTTCTACAACATTCTCCAAATGACCGTTAGTTACAGTACATACTCCGCGAGAAACAGAACCATTTTCGCTAATCGTATTGGCCAATTTGTACGCAACCATACCATAAGTATTTGCAGTGATTTTTTCGTTTTGAACCAATTCACTTGCTTTTTCAAATGCTTTACGACCATAAAAATCATCTGCATTAATTACAATAAATGGATTGTTTAAATGATTTTTTGTAATCATTAACGCATGTCCAGTTCCCCAAGGTTTTTCACGTTTTTCTATTGTATCATAAATTCCTCTCGGAACAGATGTATACGTCGTTTGAAGAACAAATTCTACTTTACCTCCATTTTTTTCAATTAAATTTTGAAAATATTTTTTAGTTTCTGCATTAAATTGTTCATTAATAATGAATACAAAATGTTTTATTCCGCAAGAAAAAGCATCGAAAATTGAATATTCCATCAACGTTTCTTTACTTGGTCCAATTGGATCAATTTGTTTTTGTCCTTTGTAGCGGCTTCCCATTCCACCTGCTAAAATGACTAATGATAAGGTTTTAGAATCCATAATCTTCTGTACCAAAAACTGGTTTTCTTGTTTTATATTTTCCTCTTGTAAAGTCTGGCATTTCTTGAGAAGTACCATTTCCTTCGATAGATTTTTCACTTAATGGTGTTACTGCATACCAAGTTGCTAAATCATATACATCGAATGGGAATTCTTTGTTTGCTTTAATACATTCGATAAAATCATTCATTAAGAAGAAATCCATTCCTCCGTGCCCAGCACCTTCTGCCTGAGTTTCGTATTTTTTCCAATATGGATGATCGTAAGTTTTTAAATGATCTTCTGAACTTGCCCATTTGTGAGAATGTTTCATTTCATCTTCGAAATAAATGAAACCTTGACTAAATCCTCCTGAACCGATATCTTGCCAAATACCATCAGTTCCTTGAATACGGAAACCTAAGTTATATGGACGCTGTAAAGATGTATCGTGCGTTAATAAGATTGTTTCTCCGTTTTCACATTTTAACATTGTTTGAAGGATATCTCCTTGTTTGAATTTAACTTTTGCATTTGGATGATCTACACCTCCATTCTTCACGATATAATCAGTTAAACCAGCTTGTTGAGAAGCCATAGAAGTTAAATGTGTAATTCTATTTCCACGGTTAACATCCATCATTGTACCGATTGGTCCTAAACCATGCGTTGGATATAATTCTGCATTACGTTTTACATAATGATTTGTACGCCAAGCAGCTTCAGAGAAACCTTTGTCTCCAAATTCAACTCCACCACCATAAGGTTGTTTACCATCATTAAATAATACATTTCTTAAATCGTGTTGGTAACCACCTTGTCCATGAACAATTTGACCAAACATTCCTTTACGAACCATATTCATTACAGCCATAACATCGCGACGGTAACAAACATTCTCCATCATGAATACAGGAACTTTCGTTTTTTCGTATGTATCTACGTAATCCCAACATTCTTGTAAATTCATCGCTCCACACACTTCTAAACCTACAATTTTACCCGCATTCATTGCTGCAATTGTTTGCTCAGCGTGAAATTCCCATGGCGTAGCTATAATTACAGCATGCATTTCTTTATTCTTATATAATTTTTTATATCCATCTAAACCTTTAAAATACTCTACAGGTTTTTTATTATGTTTTGCAAAAATTTTGTTTGAACGATCAATCATTCGTTGATCTGGTTCAGCGATCCCAACAACTTCTACATCATTTCTTTTTAATAACTCATCTAAATGTACCTGCCCTCTCATTCCACAGCCAACAATTCCTACTTTCACCTTATCAATTTTTGATGAAAAATCAAATAATGAATCTGGTGATACTAATGCTACCGTAGATGCTGCAGCAGTCGATTTAATAAAATTTCTTCTGTCCATAGTTGTATTTAATTGTTTGCTTTATTTTTTAAAATGCAAAATATGAAAAATAATCAATAAAACTTTCTGCTTATAAGTAAAATTAGTAGGTTTTAGGCGAATCCTTAGGAAATACTATAATAAATTCTGTCGTAGTAACATTTTCGTTTTTAGATTTAATTACAGATAATTTTTCATTTAAATCTTCACTTTCTAGAATTTCAATTACGGCGATTTTGAGCTCAGGTCGAAAATATTTCAAATACCAATAAATTCCGCCATAATTTTTAGAATGATAATCACCATTGTAATGAATGAATAGATTATTTTTCTTCAAATTATTCAAAATTGATTCTGCCATTGTTGCATCCTTTGTAGCTTGTGCTGCAACAAACTGTTTTGCCTTCACTCCAGCATGATCTCCCATCATTTTAATCATCTCAGGATAACCAGGTGCATCATAATCTATGGTAATAGGAAGTTTCGCAATAAAGGCTTTCTCATTATTTGGAACTGTATCCAAAGCTTCAAGTCCATTCTTAGCGACATACGAAGCATATTTGCGCGTTACATTAGTTGCTACAAAATCTAAATTCTTTTCTTTCGCAAAATCAACAAGCGGTTTGTAATCTGTTTTGTAATTATTCCAAAGCTTTGTACTCTTTTGAAACTCATCATCCGTCGTTTTGCTTTTCAAATAATTCGTTAAATCATTTTGTTGATGACGCTCGAACATTTCTGCTCCAAGAATCAGTTGTTTTCCTTTTATCTTATACAATTCTTTTGTCGTTTGCAATTGCAACCAATGATTTACCGCATTATTATGATGTTCACCAAATAAAACAACATCATATTTTGCTAATTCTTTAATCATTTTATCAAAATCAACTTTCTTTTCTTGTTGATTATAAATTTGATAAGTTTTTCCGTTTTGCGCTTTAGCCTGAATTGTTAGTACAATTAATAAGGTATAAAGTATCGTTCTCATGTTATTTAAATTAATTCTAAATTGTAACAAATTAACAAAAAACTCTACATATAAAGAAAACAAATTCAACTACTATGAATAAAGTTCTTGAAATTAATCAACTTACTAAAAAATTTGGCAGTTTTACAGCGGTCAACAATGTCACTTTTTCGGTAGAAAAAGGAAACGTTTATGGATTACTTGGTCCAAACGGAAGTGGAAAATCGACAACATTAGGAATGATTCTTAATGTAATCAATCCTACAGCGGGTTCGTGGAAATGGTTTGATCAAGAACCAGATAACGATTCATTAAAAAAAATTGGTGCAATTATCGAAAGCCCAAAATTCTATCCTTATTTATCAGCAGAAAAAAATCTTGAAATTGTTGCTGATATTAAAGAAGTTAATTATGGAAAAATTGACGAAAAACTTGAATTAGTTGGATTACTTTCTCGTAAAAAAGATAAATTTCAACAATATTCGTTGGGAATGAAACAACGTTTGGCAATTGCGGCTGCGTTATTAAATGATCCTGAAGTGCTGATTTTAGACGAACCTACTAATGGTTTAGATCCACAAGGAATTATTCAGATTCGTGAATTGATTATTAAAATTGCTCAACAAGGAACTACAATTATTCTAGCAAGTCATTTATTAGACGAAGTCGAAAAAGTATGTTCGCATGTAGTGGTTCTGAATCAAGGAAAAATGCTTTATGCGGGTTCTGTAGATCAAATGAATTCAAGTTTTGGAAGTATAGAAGTTGCTGCGCAAAATATGGAAAGTTTGGAATATACACTAAAAACGTTCTCATTCGTTTCAAAAGTTACCAAAGAAAACAACAAACTTTTTGCTGTTTTATCAGAAGAGAAAGATCCAGCAGAAATTAACAAAATGCTTTATGAACAAGGAATTATCGTGAATCATTTAGTAAAACGTAAAGAATCTTTAGAACAACAATTTTTCCAACTAATCCAAAAACAGAACTAACATGAAAAGATTATTTAGCATAGAATGGAATAAATTATTCTACAATAAAGGAACGCGAATTTTCATCATTTTATATTTTGTGATGATTCTGTTAATGGGAATTACGTTACCGAATTTCAAACCAAATATGAATGAAATTGAAGTTGATTTAATCAAATTGGGAGCATTAGAGTTTCCTATAATTTGGCATAATATTACGTGGTTAATTGGTTTTGGAAAATTCTTTTTAGCTATTATTGTTATTAATAATATTACAAACGAATACTCTTTCGGAACTTTCAAGCAAAATACAATTGATGGTTTATCTAAAACTGAATTTTTAAACACAAAAGTTTTGATGAACGTTGTGATAACTTTGATTTCTACACTTTTAGTTGGCGTTTTAGTTTTTGCATTAGGTTCTATTTTTAGCGAAAAGTTTGATTTTGTAAACGGAATCGAATTCTTAGGAGGATATTTCGTCGAAATCTTCGCTTATATTGTATTCGCCATGTTTTTATCATTCCTATTAAAGAAAAGTGCTTTTGCGATTTTATCTTTAATTGTTTTGAATATTATAGAATCTGTTGCTAAAGTTGTTGAATTTTTAGTTCGTTTTGGTAAAAATCCTCCAAAAAATCCTAATGAAATTAAAATCTTAACTAATTATTTACCACTTAACTCGAACGGAAAAATAATTGATTATCCTTCTGTAGATATACAAAAAGCAATTATGGAAGGAAAATTATTTGTTGCGGATCATGTACAATGGGAATATTTTGCTGCAAATGTTTTCTACATCATTTTATTTCTTGGTTTATCCTTATTAATTATCAAAAAAAGAGATTTATAAATTATAAATATTTCATAAAAACAAGAAAACCTCCAAATTTGGAGGTTTTCTTGTTCAAAGCAATTTACAATATCACTTGTTTGTTTATCTTTGCAACTATGCAAATGACAAATTTCGAAGAGCTAAAAGCTCTGTTAAAATCAACCCCAAAGAAAATTGCAATTATACCGCACAAAAATCCTGATGGAGATGCGATAGGTTCTACATTGGCGATGTTTCATTATTTGAATAAATTGGGACATACGTGTAACATTGTTTCACCAAACGATTTTCCGAAGTTCCTAAAATGGATGCCTTCAGCAAAAGATATTGTAATTGCAGATTACCGACCAAAAGTTTCTGAAGCAATTATACATCAAGCTGAGTTGATTTTTATCTTAGATTTCAATACTGTAAAACGAATTGATGACTTAGGAAACTGGGTTGAACGTTCGAAAGCTCCAAAAATATTAATCGATCATCACCGCGAACCAGATACATTTGATTTTATGTATTCGGATATCGAAATGCCTGCGACTTGTCAAATGGTTTATAATTTTATCGAAGCGATGAATGATTTAGATAAAATTGATAAAGGCATTGCTGAATGTATTTATACTGGAATAATGACGGATACAGGCGGATTCCGTTTTCGTAATACATCGGCAGATACGCATAGAATTGTAGCAGAGTTAATTGATAAAGGTGTAGAAGTAGATAAAGTTACTTCTTATGTAAACGATTCACAAACACAAGGACGATTAAAGTTATTATCATTAACTCTAAATAATCTAACTTTTTTACCAGAATATCGAACAGCTTTCATGTTTTTAAAACGTGAAGATTTACTAGCAAATGGTTTTCAAAAAGGAGATACAGAAGGTTTTGTAAATTATGGTTTGAGTGTAGAAAATTTTATCTTTTCTGTAATTTTTATTGAAGACACACATCATAATTTCATTAAAATTTCGTTACGTTCGAAAGGTGATTTTGATGTGAATGAATTCTCTCGCAAACATTTCAATGGCGGCGGTCATATGAATGCTTCTGGAGGTCGTTCGGATATGAATATGGAAGAAACAATTGCTTATTTCCAATCCCTTTTACCAGAATATCAAGAAAAATTAGCTAGTATCGTTATCTAATGAAAAAAGTTATTTTATTCACTTTCGCTGTTTTTGCGTTAATGAGTTGTGATCAAAAAGTCATACAATATCCCGTTTCATATTCCAATGACGATTTTATGAAACGTTCGCAAGAACGTGGAAAATTATTGCATCAAGAAGAATTACAATGGTTTGATGATTATATGAAAACATCTGACCTAAAATTTGTTAAAACGAGTTCGGGCTTTTGGATTTCAAATAGTGGTCAACGAACAGCTTCTACAGCAAATAATGGAGACTACATCGAATTTGAATATCAAGTAACTGATCTCGAAAACAATATTTTATATTCGTTTAACGATAATAAAGTTCAGAAAATAATTTTAGGAAAAGCTGATATTGTGAGAGGTTTACAAGCTGGTTTGCAATTAATTCCTGAAGGTGAAACTGCTAAATTATTATTACCTTCGTTTTTAGCTTATGGAGGTTATGGTGATACACAAAAAATTGCTCCAGACTCGCCTATTATTATGGATGTAAAAGTTTTAAAAATAAAAAAACACTAATAAACACAAAGACTGTAAAGTTAAAATGAGAAAAATATTATTAATCTTAACTGTCATCACTACTCTTGTTAGTTGTGGCGTTAAAATTCCAAAATCGATGAGTAAAGAAGAATTTAAAAGTTTAGAAGACGGATTGTATGCAAAAATGACAACAAATCATGGTGCAATGACAATCAAATTATACGAAGAAGAAGCTCCAATGACTGTTGCTAACTTTGTAGGATTAGCAGAAGGTACAAAAGAAAATAAAGCAAAAGCAAAAGGAATTCCTTTTTATGATGGAATCATTTTTCACCGTGTAATCAAAGATTTCATGATTCAAGGTGGTGATCCAGACGGAAGAGGTACAGGTGGACCTGGTTACGATTTCGAAGATGAGTTTCATGCAACATTAAAACACGATAAAAAAGGTGTTTTATCTATGGCAAATTCAGGACCAGCAACAAACGGGTCTCAATTCTTCATTACAGAGGTTCCAACTCCATGGTTAGACGGTAAACACACTGTTTTTGGACAAGTTGTAGAAGGTTTAGAAGTTGTAGATTCTATTGCTAATGTAGAAAAAACAAGAGATGACAAACCAGTTGTTCCAGTTGTGATTGAGAAAGTAGAAATCGCTCGTAAAGGTGATAAATATGCCAAATATAACGGTGGAGAAGCTTTTGAAACTGCAAAAGCAAATCATGCAAAAAAACAAGCTGAAGCTGAAGCGAAAGCAAAAGCTGAAAAAGATGCTGAAATTGCTCGTCAAAAAGAATTAGAGGCTAAAGCGCAAACTACTCCTTCTGGATTAAAATATGTAATTTTAGAAGAAGGAAACGGAGCAAAACCTGTACAAGGAGATCCAATTCAAGTACATTATACTTTACGTTTAAATGATGGTGAAAAATTAGATTCATCTTACGATCGCAATCAACCACTAGACGCAACAGTTGGTGTTACAGGATTAATCCAAGGTTGGATGGAAGCATTAACAATGTTCAACAGAGGTTCTAAAGTTTTCTTAATTATCCCTGCCGAATTAGGTTACGGATCAAGAGGTGCTGGAGGTGTTGTACCACCAAATGCAACTTTATATTTTGATATGGAAGTTTTAGATAAATAATTTATCTATTCAAAATAAGTAGAAAAGCCACTCAAATTGAGTGGCTTTCTTTTTTGCCTACATTTTTGAAATTACTATTTTTACTGCTTATCAAAACTCACATGAAAAATTTAACATCTCTAATTTTACTCTTTATCGGTTTACAAATAGTAAATGCACGAGAAATAGTAAACTTCAACTCTAATTGGAGCTTTAAAAAAGGGCCATTTACCACTGCAGAAATTAATTACAATTCTATCTTCAAAGGCGATTGGCAATTGGTTCAAGTTCCACATACATGGAATGCAACTGATATGCAAACGAACCAAGTTACACCTGGTTTTTATAGTACAAACGAGCGTTTTTATGTGGGTGATTCGTATTACAGAAAATCTTTTACGCCAAAAACAAACTGGAAAGGTAAACGAATCTTTATCAAATTTGAAGGTGTTGGAGCAAATGCAGAAGTTTACATGAATAATTCTCCTTTAAAATCAACTCAAAATAAGAACAAAGTAAGCTATCAAAGTGATGTAAACAACGGAAATTATAATTTTGTAGGTCGTCATCAAGGTGGATATTCTGCTTTTGTTTTGGAATTGACAGGAATGTTAAAATTTGATCAAGAAAATGAAATTTTGGTTAAAGCTAATAACGAAGAAAATCCAGCAATTATTCCTGTTAATCATGTTTTATTCCTGTTTATGGCGGAATTTATCGTCCTGTTTCGTTAATTGTTACTGATCCTATCAATATTGCTGTAAATGATTTTGCTTCGGCTGGAATTTTTATTTCTCAGAAAAATGTTAGTAAAAAATCGGCTGATATTCATCTTAAAGTCAAAGTTGATAATAAATCAGCTCAAACAAATAACATCGAAATTTTCACTTCGATCATCGATCATAACAATAAAACTGTAAAGTCTATCAGCACTCCTTACACTCTATCACCACAAGGAAGACAAGAAATTATTCAAGATATTAAGGTTAATAATCCACATTTATGGAATGGATTAGAAGATCCATATTTAAATAAAGTAGTGACACAAATCAAACAAAATAATCAAGTTTTAGATGAAGTAACACAACCTTTGGGTATTCGTAAATTTGAACTAAAAGCGAACGAAGGTTTCTTCTTAAACGACAAAAAATATCCGCTTTATGGCGTGACAAGACATCAAGATCGCTGGGGAAAAGGTTCGGCTTTATCAAATGAAGATCACGATGAAGATTTAGCAATTATAAAAGAAATTGGTGCAACCTCTATTCGATTAGCTCATTACCAACAATCTGATTATTTTTACTCGAAATGTGATAGTCTAGGATTGATTGTTTGGGCAGAAATTCCGTTTGTGAATCAGGTTACAACCTTGGAAGAAAATAATGCAATGCAACAATTAAAAGAGTTGATTCGTCAAAATTACAATCATCCATCTATTTACACTTGGGGATTACACAATGAAGTTTATTCGCCAAATAATTACACCATCGAATTGACAACAAAGCTAAATGACTTAGCTAAAACAGAAGATTCTGATCGTTATACAGTACAAGTAAGTGGTTATAATGTGGTCGATCATCCAGTTAATAATAATGCGGATATACAAGGAATTAATCATTATTTTGGATGGTACAATGGCGAAGTAGAAAATTTGACAGACAAAGAAGATGTTGAAACTTGGGCGAATGAAATTTCGAAAAAATTCAAAGATTACAAAATCATTTTCTCTGAATATGGCGCAGAAGCAAAACCTGAAGATCAAGTTGAAGTTGCTGGGAACTATGGAAATCAATGGAGTGATCCTGCATTTTTTCCAGAAGAATTTGCAACTAAATTTCATATTGTTCATTGGGCAACAATAGAAAAACATCCAATATTTTTGGGATCTTATGTTTGGAATACTTTCGATTTTGCAACGCCTATTACACGATTAAATGTTAATCCAAGAAATTTCAAAGGTTTGGTTTCGTTTGATCGAAAAATTAAAAAAGATCCTTTTTATTGGTATAAAGCAAATTGGAGCAAAGAACCTGTTGTTTATTTAACGCAACGTAGAATGGTAAATAGAGGAAATGAATTTACAACTGTTACAATCTTCTCTAATCAAGGAACGCCAACGTTAACTGTAAATGGTAAAAAGATTGAAAATGTAAAAAATGGCTATAATAAGATTCATTTCGTTGCTGAAAATGTTCAATTGCAAAAAGGTGAAAACATAATCATTGCAGAAACTAATCTTAATGGAAAAACCATTTCAGATAAGATTATTTGGAACTATGATTCAAAATATAAAACTTCTCAAAAAGAAGCCACTACGAAAGATATTCATGTTGGACTTTAGTGAGAAATAATATCATTAAAAAAGGCTTAAAAATTAATTTTTAAGCCTTTTTTAATTGTAGTTTACTACTTATTTTTCAAAATCTCGTGAAAAACGGTTTGAGCTGAGAAAATTCGGTTCGTTGCTTCATCAATTACGATAGAACGATCAGAATCTAAAACTTCATCAGATACTACTACATTGCGACGAACTGGTAAACAATGCATAAATTTTCCGTTATTTGTCAAATTCATTTTATCCATTGTCACTTCCCAATCCTTATCACCATCATTCGGTTGACCATAATTTTCATAAGAAGACCAGTTTTTTGCATAGACAAAATCAGCATCTTTCAACGCTTCATCTTGATCATAAGCAATCGTTGCTCCATCAGTAAATTTTGGATCTAGCTCCAAACCTTTTGGTTGTACAACTGTAAAATCTACCCAATCTACTTTAGAAAACCATTGCGCAAAAGAATTCGGAACAGCTTGTGGCAAACGACGTGGATGCGGCGCCCAAGTCATCACAACTTTCACTTTCTTTTCAGGTTTTGTCCCAGGCGTATAACCCGTTTTTTCTGCAATTGTAATTAAATCAGCAAAAGATTGTAATGGATGTAATGTTGCACTTTCCAAAGACACAACAGGAACAGAAGATAATTCTTTTACTTTATTGAACATGATTTCGTTATAATCTTCATCACGATCTACTAATTTCGGAAAAGTACGAACGCCTAAAACATCACAATACGCACTCATTACCTGAATTGCTTCTTTGATATGTTCTTGCGAATCTCCGTTCATCACAGCACCATCAGCCATTTCCAATGTCCAAGAATCTGCTCCAGCATTCAAAACCCAAGCATTTGCTCCAAGATTATAAGCCGCTTTAATAGAACTTAGACGTGTACGTAAACTTGGATTAAAAAAAATTAAACCAACTGTTTTATTTTTACCAACTTCTTGTTGAGCAAAAGGATTTGCTTTAATTTCTAAGGCTGTTTTTAGTAATTCGTCGATGTTTTCTACATCATAAACCGAAGTAAATTGTTTCATAATTGAGAAGAATCTTTTGTTTTATTTGTTCTGCAAAATTAGTGGAAACAATCGAGGTTTAAAGAATTATTTTTGCTAATTTTCACTTAAAACAACGTCAATTCATCTTGTGGACCACGAATATCTAAATCTAAATCATTGTTTAATTTCTTAATAAAATATTTGGCTAACATTGGCGATTCTAACTCTAAATTTTGATGAATAAAGAAATACAATTTCTGCAAACCTTCTGCTTTCCAAAGTTTAATTGTTTCAATCCATTCATCCAAACGCTCGTAATCAGATGGAATATTTGCTCCAACAAAACGCACAAAAGCTTCATTCGAAGTCAATCGCATATGCACCATATCTCTCCTACCCGCTGTATCAACAATAATATTTGAAATGTTATGCTTTTCTAATAACGAAACCAATCGATTAAAATTTTCTTCGTTCGAAAACCAATCTTCATGACGAAGTTCTACAGCTAACGGATAACCTTTCGGAAAATTTTGAATGAAATTTTCTAATTTTTCAAAATCTTTTGGAGCAAAATTTTCGTGCATTTGTAAGAAAATCATTCCTAATTTTTCTTCAAATAACGCAACTGCATCCAAATATTGATTCAATTTATCTGTCACATTTTGCAATCGTCCATAATGACTAATACTTTGTGGAATTTTCGGGAAAAATTTAAAATCTTTTGGAGTTTTATTTACCCAAGTTTCGACATTTTCTTTACTTGGCGAACGATAATATGTCGCATTTAACTCGATACTATTAAATTGCGTTGAATAATAACTCAATTCATCTTTTGTTTTAGGCGGATAAAAATTCTTCAAATCTTGCTTATTCCATTTTGCACAGCCTACATATACTTCGAAATTATCTGATTTATCAACTTTATTCAACAAATCAATCGTTTCTTTTGGCGTTTTTGGCAATGTAAAATCAACCAATTCTGGGTTTTCTACTTTTCCGAATTTCATCTTTCTAAATTTGAACGAAAATTAAGCAATTATAAGCAGTTCTCATGATCTATTTTACGACAAAATGTCAGAAAAATTTCATTTGGAATATCTTTTGAAATTTACATTCCGTCTACAAATCTCATGATTTAGACTATTTACAAGAAAAACTAATTATTAAAAATAAAAAATACAATAACGATGAATAAAGGAAATATTAATGTTTCGGTAGAGAATATCTTTCCATTAATTAAGAAGTTTTTATACAGCGATCACGAAATCTTTTTGCGTGAGTTGATTTCGAATGCTTCTGACGCAACCCTGAAATTAAAGCATTTAACAAGTATTGGTGATGCAAAAGTAGAATACGGAAATCCAAAAATTGAAGTAAAAATCAATAAAGACGATAATACTTTACATATTATTGACCAAGGTTTGGGAATGACAGCTGATGAAGTTGAAAAATACATCAATCAAGTTGCTTTTTCTGGTGCAGAAGAATTTATTAATCAACACCAAGATGCAGACGGAATTATCGGACATTTTGGTTTAGGTTTTTATTCTGCATTTATGGTTGCGGATAAAGTAGAAATCATTACAAAATCATACAAAGACGAGCCAGCAGTTCATTGGACATGTGATGGTTCTCCTGAATTTACCTTAGAAAATTCGGATAAAACCGAGCGTGGAACTGAAATCGTTTTACACATTGCTGAAGATTCGAAAGAGTTTTTAGACGAATGGAAAATCCGTGAATTATTGAATAAATACAATAAATTCATGCCAATTCCGATCAAATTTGGAACGAAAAAAGAAACACTTCCTTTACCAGAAGGTGCTGCTGAAGATGCTAAACCAGAGGAAATCGAAGTTGATGATATTATCAATAATACAAATCCGGCTTGGACAAAAGCGCCATCAGAATTGTCTGACGAAGATTATCAAAATTTCTACAGAGAATTGTATCCAATGCAATTCGAAGAACCTTTATTCCATATTCACTTAAATGTTGATTATCCATTTAATTTGACTGGAATTTTATTCTTCCCAAAATTAGTAAACAACATCAATATTGATAAAGATCGTATTCAATTATACCAAAATCAAGTATTTGTAACAGACGAAGTGAAAGGAATTGTTCCTGATTTCTTGATGTTATTACGTGGTGTGATAGATTCTCCAGATATTCCATTGAATGTTTCGCGTTCGTACTTACAAGCTGATGGAGCTGTGAAGAAAATTTCGGCACATATTACGAAAAAAGTGGCGGATAAAATGTCTTCATTAATGAATCAAAATCGTGAAGATTACGAGCAAAAATGGAACGATATTAAAGTTGTAATTGAATATGGAATGATTTCGGAAGATAAATTCTTCGAAAAATCTGACAAATTTGCATTGTATCCAACAGTTGATGGTAAATATTTTACTTGGGATGAATTAAATACTGCGATTAAAGACAATCAAACCAACAAAGACGGAAAATTAGTAATTCTTTATGCGTCTGATGTTGATGGACAAGATCAATACATACAAATTGCGAAAGAAAAAGGTTACGAAGTAATTTTATTAGATTCTCCTATTTCTTCTCACTTGATTCAGAAGTTAGAATCTACAAAAGAAAATGTAACATTTGTTCGTGTTGATGCGGATCATATCAATAATTTGATTGAAAAAGATGAAGTTAAAATTTCCAAATTATCTGATGATGATAAAGAAAAATTGAAAACTGAAATCACAGAATCAATCAACAATAAATCATATACAATTCAATTAGAAGATTTATCTGGAACAGATGCACCTTTCATCATTACGCAATCAGAATTTATGCGTCGTATGAAAGATATGCAAGCTTCTGGCGGAGCTGGGATGTTTGGAATGGGTAATTTCCCTGAAATGTATAATGTTGTTGTGAATGCAAACTCGGATTTAGCAACAGAAATTTTAGCTAAAGATTCGAAAGAAGAAAAAGAAGCGTTGATTAATCAAGCATTAGATCTAGCAAAATTATCGCAAGGTTTGTTAAAAGGTAAAGAATTAACAAATTTTATCAATAGAAGTTTTAAGAACATTAAATAATCTCAGAACACTATATTTTAGTAATCTTAAACTTAAAATCCAGCACATAATGTGCTGGATTTTTTATTTCTAAATAGATTTATTGATGTGTTAAACTTTTAAAATTAATCTGAAATAATTTGCAAAACATGATTTTTGTCATTAATTTTACATCAAGGAATTAATAATTATTCGTTCAGGACTTCAAAATACTTTAGTTGTTTTGAAACAGAACATTAAAATTAATAGTTGTTTTTCCACAAAATAACGAAATTTTTAAGCCGACAGAGAATTTTCATAATAAGGTGAAAATTAATTCAAATCATTATCAAAAATTTCGGGAAGGATTTCAAGAAATTGAAATCCTTTTTTCCCTAGACGTTCTTTTTAAATCGATTTTGCTCATAGTTATTGCATAGGATTAATAGTCTCTCATATATGAGTACATTTCATTTATTATTTACAATAGATATTTGTTCTATTTATAAAAATTCTTTTTTATAATCATTTAAAAAGAACAAGTTACAATGGACTTATTCAGAAGAAAGAATTTGACATTGGGAAGGATTTCAAGAGATTGAAATCCTTTTTTTTTGCAATTATTATAACAAAAAAAGAGCGACAAACATGTCGCTCTTTTAATATATATCAGAATGTTATTATTCTTGTGATACAATTTTTGCAGATAAATACTCACGGTTCATACGTGCAATGTTATCTAAAGAAATTCCTTTTGGACATTCGATTTCACAAGCTCCTGTATTTGTACAGTTACCAAAACCTTCTAAATCCATTTGTGCAACCATTTTTTGAGCACGACGAGCAGCTTCTACTTGTCCTTGTGGTAACAATGCGAATTGAGAAACTTTAGCTCCTACGAATAACATTGCAGATCCATTTTTACAAGTTGCAACACAAGCTCCACAACCAATACATGTTGCAGCGTCGAACGCTTCATCTGCATGCATTTTGTTTACTGGAATATTGTTTGCATCTACTGTACGTCCTGATGTATTTACAGAGATGTAACCACCAGCTTGTTGGATACGGTCGAAAGATGAACGGTCTACAATTAAATCTTTGATTACTGGGAATGCAGCAGATCTCCATGGTTCGATGTAAATCGTTTCACCATCTTTGAACATACGCATATGTAATTGACAAGTTGTAACACCTCTATCTGGTCCGTGCGCTTCTCCATTGATGAATAAAGAACACATACCACAAATACCTTCACGACAGTCGTGGTCGAATGCAACTGGCTCTTTTCCTTCCTCTATTAATTGCTCGTTTAATAAATCAAGCATTTCTAAGAAAGAAGAATCAGTAGAAACATCTTTTAAGGAATATGTTTCCATTTTTCCTTGAGCATTAGCGTTTTTTTGACGCCAAATTTTCAGCGTGATGCTGATTGTTTTTGATGATGCCATAATTCTATATGATATTTTGACATTTTGCTTGAAGGTTTGTTATCAAGCAAAATGATTTTATTATTTATAACTACGAGTTTTAAGCTCGATATATTTGTAATTTAATTCCTCTTTGTGTAAAACCTCAGTGTTGATATCATCACCTTTATATTCCCAAGCGGCAACATAAGTATAATTTTCATCATCACGCATTGCTTCACCTTCTTCTGTTTGGTACTCCTCACGGAAGTGACCACCACAAGACTCATTACGGTTAAGAGCGTCAATTGCCATTAACTGTCCTAATTCTAAGAAGTCAGCTACACGTCCAGCTTTCTCTAACTCAGTGTTCATTTCGTTAGCATCACCAGGAACTTTTACATCACGGTAGAATTCTTCACGTAAAGCAGCAATTTCAGCAATCGCTTCTTTTAAACCTTGAGCATTACGAGCCATACCTACTTTGTTCCACATAATATTTCCTAAACGTTTGTGGAAACTATCTACAGTTTTAGTTCCTTTATTGCTTAAGAAATGTTGAATTTGGTCTTTAACAGCCTTTTCAGCTTCATCAAATTCTGGCGTATTTGTAGGAATTTTACCTGTACGAATATCTGCTGATAAATAATCTGCAATTGTATAAGGTAATACGAAATAACCATCTGCTAAACCTTGCATTAATGCAGAAGCTCCTAAACGGTTAGCTCCGTGATCAGAGAAGTTAGCTTCTCCTACTACGAAACATCCAGGAATTGTTGATTGTAAGTTGTAGTCAACCCAAACACCACCCATTGTGTAGTGAATTGCTGGATAGATACGCATTGGATTTTCGTATGGATTCTCATCTGTAATTTTCCAATACATTTGGAATAAGTTTCCATATTTCTCTTCAATCCATTTTTTACCTAATTTCTCGATTTCAGCATCTGATGGATTTTGATCTCCGTTTGCGAAAGCAACCTCACGACCTTTTTTCTTGATCTCATCTGTAAAATCTAAATAAACTCCTTCTCCAGTTTCATTTGCTTCAATACCATAACCAGCATCACAACGCTCTTTTGCAGCACGAGATGCAACGTCACGAGGAACTAAGTTACCAAATGCAGGATAACGTCTTTCTAAGTAGTAATCTCTGTCTTCTTCTTTGATATCAACTGCTTTTTTCTTACCAGCACGGATTGCTTCAGCATCTTCTTTCTTTTTAGGAACCCAGATACGACCAGAGTTACGTAAAGATTCAGACATTAAAGTCAATTTAGATTGATTTGTTCCGTGGATTGGAATACAAGTTGGGTGAATTTGTACATAACAAGGGTTAGCAAAATAAGCACCTTTTTTGTGAATTTTCCATGCTGAAGTTACGTTAGAACCCATTGCATTAGAAGATAAGAAATATACGTTTCCGTAACCACCAGTAGCAATAACTACTGCGTGAGCAGAATGTCTTTCGATTTCACCTGTAATTAAATTACGAGCGATAATACCACGAGCTTTACCATCTACAAGTACAATATCTAACATTTCGTGACGGTTGTACATTTGGATGTGCCCTAAGTGGATTTGCTGATTCATTGCTGAATAAGCTCCTAATAATAATTGTTGCCCTGTTTGACCTTTCGCATAGAAAGTACGAGATACTTGTACCCCACCAAAAGAACGATTATCTAATAACCCACCGTAATCACGTGCAAAAGGAACCCCTTGCATTACACATTGGTCGATAATATTACCAGAAACCTCCGCTAAACGATAAACGTTAGACTCACGAGCGCGGTAATCACCACCTTTGATTGTATCGTAAAATAAACGATAGATAGAGTCGTTATCTCCTTTATAATTTTTAGCAGCATTAATACCCCCTTGTGCAGCAATAGAGTGAGCACGACGAGGTGAATCTTGGTAACAGAAAGCTTTTACTTTATATCCTAACTCTGCTAAAGTAGCAGCTGCAGAACCACCAGCTAAACCAGTACCTACAACAATAACATCAATTTTATCACGGTTATTTGGAGCCACTAAGTTTAGGTGTGCTTTGTGTTCGCTCCATTGTTGTGCGATATCTCCTTCTGGAGATTTTGAATCTAATATACTCATTTCTTGATATTATTTAATTATTTAACAAAAAAATGGTAAACAGCGATGATAATGAAACCTGCTGGAATTAAAATTGAATACCATTTCCCGAAAGCAACAATTACTGGAGTGTATTTGTTGTGTCTTGCACCAATAGATTGGAATGCTGATGCAAATCCATGTTGTAAGTGTAATGATAAAAATACAAATGCAACAATGTAAATTACTAATCTTACAAAACTTAAAGCACCTTCTAATGTGAAAACGTGGTTTAAGTGATCCATAAAGTAATTTCCTTGAGCAAACTCAGGATTTGGAACAATGTAGTGATCAGTAATTGTAGGAACCCAAAAGTCATACAAGTGTAATAATAAGAAAATTAAAATTACAGATCCAGAAACTAACATGTTTCTTGACATCCAAGAAGCATTTGCAGCACCATTATACTTTTGGTAAGCAACTGGTCCACGCGCTTTCTTGTTTTGCGCTTCTAATACAAACCCCATTACAAAGTGGTATACAACACCAATTAATAAAATAGGCTGCATTAAATATTGGATAAAAGGGTTATCACTCATGAAAGCCGAAACTTCATTGAACCCATTCGGATTAATAACAGATAATGCATTAATCACGAAATGTTGTAACAAGAACACGATCAAAAATAACGCTGAAAGCGCCATCGCGAACTTCTTACCAATCGACGATTTTAGTAATGATTCATTTGCCATAAAGCAATTCGTTTAATTTTTTAGATATTTCCACAAATTTAATCATCCCATTGCTCTAATCACAATGAATTATATCATTTCGTTAACAGATTTCAATAGTTTAGAATCATTCTTAGTTAATTAAGACATTTTTAACAATTTTTCTAAATTTTTATTGCTTAATAAATAATTAATTTCTATACTTGCAGTAGAAAAGTAGAACAACTTTTCATAGGTTTAAGTTAGTTAGGTTAATCCTCTTATATTTCTATAAGAGGATTTTTTATTTTTTTAGTTGTAACATTATTCTTTTTTTTACTACAAATAAAGAGCAACAGAATAATAGTTTGAATAATAAAGCAAAAATATTTACCGAATTAGTCGAGAAAAATCAGGGAATTATCCATAAGGTTTGTCGTATTTACACAGACGACAAGGATTCTCATGACGATTTATTTCAGGAAATTGTATTGCAATTATGGCGTTCTTACGATTCCTTCAAGGGAGATTCAAAATTTAGTACGTGGATGTATCGTGTTAGCTTAAACACAGCAATTACATTAATCAGAAAAAAAACAAAATCCAGTGAAACTGATTTTAATGAAGCTCAATTTTTAAACTTAAAATCAGACGACAAAGACGAATTTTTAGAAGAGCGTATCACACTTTTATACGCGGCAATTAGATTATTAAACGACGTAGAACGTGCATTGGTACTGCTATTTTTGGAAGACTTACCTTACAAAGACATTGCCGAAACTTTAGGAATTTCGGAAGTAAATGCACGAGTAAAGATGAACAGAGTGAAGATAAAATTAAAAGAAATAATGTCTAAAATGGAACAATAATGGAGTTAGATGACTTAAAATCAATTTGGGGTTCCATAAAGGAAGAAGAAAAGTTTGATCAAAATCAAATTTTTCAAATGTTGAAGAAAAAATCATCAACAACAATAAAATGGTTATTTATATTCACTTTTTTCGAATTTATCCTTTTTCTTGTCTACAATTTATATGTTTTAATTTCAGGAAAAAATTTTTTTAATAACGAAGTCAAAACATTAGTCGAAGAAAAAACAATTAACAATTACGAGATCGCTTCGGTTTTTAGTATTGTGATTACGTTTGGATTTTTGGTGATGGCTTATCGTTATTTCAAAAAAATAGATCTTAATCAATCTGTGGTCGATTTGATGAAAAACATTATTTCATTTCGTCGATTGGTGAACTTGTTTATTCTTTTCACCGTTTTAAGTTTAATTGTTTCTTCTGCCCCATTCTATTACGAATTAGGCCAATCTATTTATTTGGCAAAACACGCTCATGATATACAGCCAATTGTGAATAATGCTGCTGTTTATGGTTGGATTGCAATAATAACTGCTGTTGCTTTTATTGTGATTATAGGAACGGTTTATTATGGGATTATTTATTTTTTATTTTTAAGAAAACTTCAACAAAACATGAAAGAGTTGAAAGAAATGAAATAAAATCTTATTTTTGTAAACTGAATGAAAAAATTTATCCAATATCTTATGCTAACGATTTCACTGTTTATGACAGTGTATCAGTCTGCGCATATATTGGATCATGCTCTAAATAAAGAGCACAAAGAGCTGAAAGACAAATTCTCTAACGTACACGATCATAGCTGTACAATTTGCCATTTCAATCAACATTTTATAGAAAATGATTCAGAAATTGAGTTATTTGAATGGTCACAATCATTTATCCAAAAAGATAAAACACTTTACACAACTCGTGTAAAACAAGCTGTATTACTTACTCAAAAAAGTCTTCGAGCACCGCCCTACGCAATTTAATTTCAGAAAAAACCACCTTATTTTTTTAACGTTATTAAATTATTGTATTTATGTCAATCAACATAAAATGTAGTATTGCGGCTACATTATTGTGCGGAACTGTGTTTGCACAAAACATTTTCGAAGGTCAAATTATAGATAAAAATCAAAAACCAATTCCTTTCGCAACTGTATACTTCAACAACGAAGAATATCACACAAATGCCGAAGGAAAATTTAGAATTGAGAATTTAAACAAAGGAAATTATCAAGTTCAAATTGATGAGCAAGGTTACGAACCTTTTTCTCAAAATATTACGTTTGATTCTCAACAAAAATTTGTTTTTACACTTACTTTTCACAAAGCATATAATTTAGATGAAGTTACTGTTTTAGGGCATCATCACGATTTTTCAACAGCTAATGTAGAGCGTGTCGATCAATCTTATATTCAAGAAAACTATGCAGGATCATTAGCCAAATCACTTGAAAATATTGCAGGTGTTAATGCTTCTGGAATTGGATCATCAGCTTCAAAACCAATTATTCGTGGACTTGGTTTCAATCGATTAATTGTTGCTGAAAATGGTGTAAAACAAGAAGGACAACAATGGGGAGCCGATCATGGTTTGGAGATTGATGCGCTAAATGTTGAAGATGTCGAAGTGATAAAAGGGCCTGCGGCTTTGGAGTACGGAAATGAAGCTATTGCTGGAGTTATCAAGATTAACAATAACAATTTACCAGCGAAACATTCACTTTCTGGAGAAGCAAAAACTTTATATCAATCAATAAATGATAATTACGGAATTGGATTTAATTTGAAATCTCGTAACGATCATTTTTTCTATAAAATAAAAGGTTCTTATTCTGATTATGCAGACTACAGAACGACTACCGATCGCATTTATTACCTGAATCGCTATTTACCAATTTACAATAAACGTGTAAAAAATACGGCTGGACAAGATTTGAATGCTGAAATACAAACAGGTTATATTGGTGAGAAATTTCGTTCAATTTTAACGGTTTCTAACGTTAATCAGAAAATCGGTTTCTTTCCTGGTTCACACGGAATTCCTTCTGTAGATAGACTTCAAGATGATGGAAATTATAGAAATATCGAATTTCCTTATCAAAAAGTGAATCATTTTAAAGTAATTTCCGAAAATGAATTTCGTTTAAATTCAAAAGACGTTTTAAAATTTTTAGCAAGTTATCAAAACAATCGTCGACAAGAAGTTAGTTCATTTCACACACATTATGCAAATCAACCAGTTCCAACAAAAAATCCTGATTTAGAATTAGATTTTAATTTATCAACGTATGATTCTCAATTAAAATTTGAACATAATCATAGCAAAAATTTCAAAACAATAATTGGCGCACAAGCGCAATTACAAGCCAATAATATTGCCGGTTACAATTATTTATTACCAAAATATGACCGAAATATTTTTAGCGGATTTTTGATTGAAGAATTCAAAAAAGGAAATCGTTGGAAAGTAACTGCTGGTTTACGTTACGATTATTCGACGTTCAAATCGGAAGGTTATTTTGATGAATTTCTTTACAATTATTTGATTGAAAAAGGTAATTCTGAAGGCATTGCAGATTATTATGCAAATCGTAGCAAATCAATCGATCGTAGTTTCAGTAATTTAAACGGAATGATTGGTGCAACTTTTCAACCAAATGATTTATGGGATTTCAACTTGAATGTTGGAACAAATTTCCGTTTACCAACCGCTATAGAATTGGGTTCTAACGGAATTCATCACGGTAGTTTTAGACATGAACGAGGTGACGAAAATCTTGATATAGAAAAAGGAATTGCTGTAGATTTCAAATCTGTTTTTCACAAAAATGATTGGAATATTTCGCTAAGTCCGTATTTATATTATTTCAGCAATTATATTTTCTTAAAACCTTCGGGACAATTTTCGATTCTTCCTCATGGTGGACAAATTTATCAATATACACAAAGCAAAGCTTTGTTGACTGGTTTTGAATTTGAAGTTCGTAAGAAAATCAACGAAAATTTTGATGCAAATCTTGTGTACGAATATTTATACAATCGACAAATTACGGAAAATAAAAAATTCGGAAATTATCTTCCTTTCACTCCTGCAAATAATTTATTTGGACAAATTAATTATAAAATCAATCAAAATATTGCATTTTTAGAAGGTTTGAGCTTTTTTGCAAATGGAAAATATACATTTGAGCAAGATAAAATTGCACAAAATGAAGATATCACTCCAAGTTATTTCTTGGTTGGAATTGGAGGAAAAACGAAACTTAAATTCAATAATTTTAGTGCAAATTTAAGTGTTCAGGTTTCTAATTTATTCAATAAAAACTATTACAATCACACCAGTTTTTATCGTGCATTGCAATTACCAGAACAAGCTCGAAACATACAAATTATGTTAGGAATTCCGTTCGGAAAATAGTTGATACATGAAAAAGAAACATCCTATTTTTGGACTTTTCTTTAGTATTATTCTTTTTTCGATTCCAACTTTTAATCAATTACATTTTTCTTTAATCGATCATTCACAAGATTTTTCGAATCAAAAGAAAGAAATTATTCATCATCAATGTAATCATTTCACCTATTACTCTGTCTTTATTGACACGCATGATGAACCAAAAATAGAATCAAAACCGAACGAAGAATTTTACAGTAAAGAAAGTTTTGAACAAGTAGAAAAAATTAAACATTCTACAATTGAATATCATTTTACACGAGGTCCGCCTCAGGATTTTGTTTATTAATAAATCAACCAAAATCTTAAAAAAATAATATTCAATTCAAAAAAAATAAAACAATGAAAAATTCAATTTTAAACTATTCATTTATAACATTATCAGCATTATTCATTACATCTTGTTCATCAGATGATTTTTCATTAGATACAACAAAACCTGAAATTAATTTGATTGCACCTAAAGACCACGATGAATTTCATTTAGGCGAAACCATCTCAATTGATGCTATTTTGAAAGACAATGTAGAATTGGGAACGGTAAAAATTGAAATTCATTCCGCAGAAGATGGTCATCAACACAGAACAGCAAATGTTAATTGGACGTATGATGCAGAAGAAGCTATTCCAGCAGGAAAAACTGAGCACACATTAAGTCATAAAGTAAATATTCCTACAGAAGGAATTACGGAAGGACATTATCACTTAGGATTATTCTTAATTGATCGCGCTGGAAATCAAACGCAATCTTTTATCGAAATCGTTGTAGGTGAAGATTACGACCATGATCACTAAAAAAAAATTTGAAAACGTCCGAAATTTCGGGCGTTTTTTTATGTGCATTGTTAAAAGAATACTATTTTAGCACTCTTCAATTATATCAAAACAAAAAAATGATTGCAATAGCAGATAGTGGTTCTACTAAAACGGATTGGGTAATTTTAGATAGCGACCTTAATGAAGTTTTTAGAACAAGTACAATTGGATTTAATCCGTATTTTGTAACAGCAGAAGATATTACGACTGAATTACAAAAAAATGAAGATTTTGCACCTGTTGCAAATGATTTCGCAAAAATCTTTTTTTATGGTGCTGGAACTTCCAGCGAAACAATGCATGCTGTTGTTAAAGAAGGTTTACAAAACTTCTTTACAAATGCTGAATTTGTAATAGACCATGATTTATTAGCCGCTTGTTATGCCACTTACATGGGAAAACCTGCAATGGTCTGTATCTTAGGAACAGGTTCTAACTCTTGTTATTTCGATGGAACAACAATGCGTGAAGAAACAAAATCTTTAGCTTATATCTTAGGAGACGAAGGTTCTGGAAATGACTTAGGAAAACGTGTATTACGCGCTTTTTATACAAAAAAAATGCCTCCACATTTAGCAAAAGCTTTTGATGATTATTATAAATTATCTGTAGATGAGTTAAATAAAAATGTGTACCAAAATAAATTTGCAAATACATATTTAGCTTCTTTCAATAAATTTGTTGTTGAACATAAAAATGATCCATTTATTCAGAAAATTATTTATGATGCGATGTCTTCTTTTATCGAATATCAAATTATGCCTTACGAAGAAGCTCGTCATTCTGAATTAAATTTTATTGGTTCAATTGCTCATATTTACGAAGATGTTATTCGTTCAGTTGCGGCAGAATATCACTTAACAGTTGGTCATATTATTAGAAAACCAATTGATAATGTTGTTGATTATCACAAAAAATATTTGATTAAATAAGCATGGCAGCTCAACCAAAAATAGCGGTAATTTCTTACAATACTCCTCATCGCAAAACACAAGATGTTTTGCACGGATTAAAAGCTAAAGGTTATCAAAATGTAAAAATATTTGCTTTGCCTTTTGTACAAAGAGAAAATCCGTTCAAACCAATTTATCAACATCGTCCAAGTAAAGCGATTCAAGTAAATTTAGATGATTACTGTAATAATTTTGGTTATAATTTCGATTTGACAACTGCTGAAACGTTGAATAATCAATTAAACGATTATAAAGCTGAATATGTAATTATTGCAGGTGCGGGATTATTACCAGATGAGTTGGTTGACAATCATAAAATTATCAATACACACCCAGGTTTTTTACCTTTGACAAGAGGTTTAGATTCATTAAAATGGGCAATCACAAAAGGAGTCGAAATTGGTGTTACAACTCATTTTGTAGACACAGAAGCCGATGCTGGCTTTTTGATTGAACAACAATATGTTCCTGTTTACGGGAATGATACGTTTCATTCTTTGGCTAATCGTCAATATGAAACAGAAATTGAAATGTTAGTTAATTCGATTGAATTAATACCAACACTTTCAGAATTCAAATCACTTTCATCAAATGAATTTGAAGCGACGCGCAGAATGCCAAAAGCTATTGAAGAAAATTTGATGCAAGCATTTGACACTTACAAAGAAAAATATAAAAGGGATTAAAAATTTTTTAGAAAAAAATTAAAAAGCTAACCGAATTGGTTAGCTTTTTTGTTGAATCTATTTTTTAATTTGATTTTACTATCTTTAATAAAATAATTAAGATGAACAAAGAAAAACCTTTGAGCGAATTAACATTAGAAGAATTAAATGAAAAAAGAAAAAAAGTTAATAAACTTAATCTTAGCATTCAAATTCCTTTATTACTCATTGCAATCGTTTTATTAATTCTGAAGATGACAAACAAATATGATATCAATGTAACATTCGTTATTTTATTATCATGTTCTGTAACTTTTATTCCTCTTATAACAGGTTTAGCGAAAATAAATGCAGAAATCAATACCAGAAAAAAAGCGAATCAATGAGTTTCTTTTCTCTTTTTCCTAAGATGTAAAATTCCTTTGATTGGATTATAAATCATAATAAAAACCATCATTACAATTCCGAAATAAAATAAGGTTCTAAAAATTTGAATATCTGCGATCAACAAAGCTTGATTATACAATTGAGATTTTAGATTGCTTGCTGTCAAACTGATAGACTCATTTACTAAATGAGTTGTATCGTGTTTATTGAATAGATTATTCCATTGTTCTTGAAAAATTGTATTGGTAATATCTAAATTTTTCGTCATCAAAAATTGATGTTTAGTCGTCAAGAAAAGAATTGCATTTTGCATAATCGAAAAACTAATTGTTGACGACCAATAACGCATTGCAACTGCTGCTTGCATGGTATTCATAGAAAAATTAGCATGTACAGAACATACCATATATTGCAAAATTGGCGCAAACAACATTCCTTGTCCCATTCCTTCCATCAACAATGGCGGAATAACTGCATTCGGACGAGTATCTGGAACCAAAATGTAACTAAACCACAACATAGCAAACGTTAAACAAAAAAAACCTCCAAAAAACACATACTTATATTGCGTTTGAAATTGTGTTATGATGTAATAAGCAAACAATGCTCCAATATAAATTCCGGCACAATTATAATATTGTATTTGCAAAACAAACTCCCAATTCCATTTCCAAACAACATTCATCACTTGATAAATGTTACTCATACTCGATTTGAAAATATAAAATGTAAAAAACAACAACATACCTACAATAACTCTTTCGGAACGAAGAATCTCGAAATGGAAAATTGGTTTTTTAGACGTTAATTGTTGCAAAATAAATAAGCCTGAGAAAATAAACATTGCAGCAAACGCAATAACGATATAAAGCGATTCGAACCAATAATATCTTTTACCATAAATCAATAAAAAAGCTCCTGCTATTAATGACATCATCATCAAAAAATAACCCGCCAAATTTAACTGATACAATGGTTTTTTGGGATACAATCTACCATGACTAAAGAGAAAAACATAAATCAATAACGATAAAACATGAAAAAAGATGACAGTATAAATCACCATATTGAAATTATAATTTTCGATGGCAAATTTTACAATAGAGGTTGTATATTTATCAGCCGTCATCATAAATCCATACAAAAACGTATTTCCTAATAATCGTCCATATTCGCCTTTTATACGCGACATAATTAGCGGAACAATAATACATCCTTCGAGATAAGATGTTGTTCCTTGTATCACACGAAGTAAATAAATCAATTGCGTATTTGTTGTCAACGAAATTATTAACATTAATATAATATTGATAATAGTCATAAACAATAAATAAGAGCGAATATTAAAGAACTGAAAAAGCCGTTCGTTAATAAAAAGTCCACAAACAATTGTGGCGTAAGCCAAAGAAAAAATGAATTGTAAATCGTCTACATCAACATCTAGAAATGAAGCTGTAAATGTACTATTCATATTGAAAAGTGAGAGAATCATCACATGCGGAATCAACGCGGCAATGAGAATTGGAAGCACCAATTTTTCTGGTATCCATTTCTTGAAAATGGGATGTTGATTGTGCATTGAGTTATTTATTCAATTTTACAATCAAGTTCAAAACATTCATTCGAAAGTTTGTCTAATTAAAAATATTTTATTGATTTCGTGATTATCTTACCTAAAAAGTAAAAAAAGGAAGCTGCCTGAGAAAAGTCAAAAGGCTAAAATGTGATTCTGAATAATAAATCGTTAAAATACGATGATTCATTTTATAAAAATATAACAAATTTAAAATCAATAAAATACAACTAACATTTATTAAAACAATTAATCATTTTTCGTTTGATTTATTTTGATGGCAAAAGTAAGTGCTAGCGCATAAAAACAAGTTGATTATTTGAGAATAAAATTTGTTCATTTAAGCCATTTATAAATTTAAAAAACTTTAAAATATGACCTTTCTACAGGATAATTTTGATAAAATATTCATTTTAAAAAATTTGTCATAAAAAAAAACGTACTTGATTCTATTAAATCAAATACGCCAATTAAATAAAAAAGTAATATATAAAAATTATTTTAACGATGTAAAAGTCTATTTTTTATCGGTTGATAAAGAATTACAAAAATCGCAGCGATAATTCCCACAACAAACAATGTTCGGAAAATCTCTATATTACTAACCAACAAAGCTTGGTTATACAATTTTGCTTTTAAAGCTGCGGCAGTAATACTTTCTGCTTCGTTTGGAAGATGACTCGCAATATTTTTATTGAACAAACTATTCCATTGTTGTTGGAAAATCGGACTCGTTTTGTCTAAATTTTTGGTCATCAAAAATTGATGTTTAGTCGTCAAGTATAAAATTGCATTTTGCATCAGCGAAAAACCAATTGTTGTCGTCCAAAAACGAATCGCCGTACCTGCTTGCGCCGCACTACCAGTAATAGAAGGATGTACAGAACCTGTAATATACAACACTAATGGCGTAAAAATAACACCTTGCGCAATTCCTTCTAATATCAGCGTTGGCGCTACTGCCTCGACTTTTGTATCTGGATAAAACAAGTAACTAAACCACAACATGCTCATGGCTAAAAGTACAAATCCAAGAAAAAATATTTTTCTAAAATCAACTTTATTTTTAACCATGAAAAATGAAAATACAATACCAATGATGGAACCTGCTACATTAAAATATTGAATCTGCAACACATATTCCCATTGCCATTTCCAAACTGTTGACATGACTTGGTAAATATTGCTCATCCCAGCACGCAAAGTATAGAAAACAAAAAACATTAATATTCCTAAAATGACACGTTCTGATCTGAAAATCTCAAAATGAAACAAAGGTCGTTTGGCTGTTTTTTGATGCAATAAAAATAAGCCACTAAAAACGAGTGTTGATGCAAATGCTGTGATAATAATTGGCGATTCGAACCAATAATATTTTTTCCCATAAATCAAGAAAAACGCGCCAGAAATTAGGGAAATAATCATCAAGAAAATTCCTCCTAAATTTAATTGATACAATGGTTTTTTAGGAAACATTCTGTTGTGATTAAAGAAAAATACATAAATAATTAATGCTACAACATGAAAACTCATAATCGTATACACCATCATATTGTGGTTATAATTCTCAATCGCAAACTTCACGATAGAAGTCGTAAATTTATCACCTGTTAACATTACGCCATACAAAAACGAATAAGCAATCAATTTTGAATGTTCACTTTTAATATTCGACATAATGATTGGCAACAAAATACAACCTTCGAAAAGCGATAAAGGTCCTTGAATAAAACGCAGAATCAAAATCAATTCTGTATTTGTCGTTAATGTCATTCCAAACAATACCAAAATGTTAAGCATGGTCATTGTTAGCAAATAACTTCTGATATTGAAAAAGTGAAAAAATCGAACGTGAATAAATAAGCCACAAACAATAGTGGCATACGCCATCGAAAAAAGGAACTGCAAATCGTCGACCTCCAAATCCAAAAATGATGCTGTAAACGTACTATTCATGTTGAATATAGTCAAAATCATCAAGTGTGGAAATAGCGCAAGGATAAAAATTGGCACAACCAATTTTTGCGGAACCCATTTATTAAATATTGAATTTTGTTGTGACATTTATTTAATTTACTTTTTCTGCGGAAACATTTACATTCATTCCGGTACGTAATTTTTCGTTGTTTTTAGACTCTTTCAGAATTATTTTTACAGGAAAACGTTGTTCAATTTTCACGAAGTTTCCTGTAGCATTATCAGGTTTAATCAAAGCAAACTCAGACCCAGAAGCTGGCGAAAGTGATTCAATTTTTCCTTCAAACTCAATGTATTTGTAGGCATCAGCTTTTATAATAACTGGTTGATCCAAATCGATTTCTCCAATTTGCGTTTCTTTAAAATTTGCAACAATCCATTTCTCTTTCGAAACTACTTGCACCAAGGCCTGCCCTTCTTTTATTAACTGACCTTCTTGTATATTTTTTGTTCCAACCCAACCATCGTAAGGTGCTACAACATAGGTATATGAGAGAATAAGTTTAGCATCGTTCAATTGGGCTTTTCGTTGTAAAATTTGAGTTTTTGCAGGCGCAACTTTTGTTTGTTCTGCAGACGCACTAACATTCACGGCATTACGTTGTTGTTCCAAAGCACTCAAACTTGCTTTTGCTTGTTTATATTTCGCTTCAACTTCTTCAAACTGTTGTACGGTTGCAGCATCTTCTTGCACTAAATTTTTGAAACGATTATAATCTTTTTCAGTTCTCCAAACCTCTATTTTAGCAGCTTCTATATTTGCATTAACAATATTAACATCACTTGATTTTGTATCTACCGCTTTTTCATATGTTAAAACAGATTGCGAAGTCGATTCTAAATTTGCTTCTGCAATATCAATCTGGTTCTGAAATTCTCTATTGTCAATCACAACAAGCGTATCACCTTTGTGTACAAATTGATTTTCTTCGAAATTTACTTTTTTGATAAAACCAGAAACTTTACTCGAAACTGGCGTAATATATTGTCGCACTTGCGCGTCATTTGTATTGACATGTGAACTCGAAAAGAAATAAAACCAAGCTACTGCAGTGATTCCTATGATAATAAAAATCCAAGCAATCGCAGAAAGCGTTCTATTCATTCGTTTTTCTCCTTTTGTCTGTTGTTTTCCCATTTTTATAAGTTTCCTAAAATGTATTGTAATTGATAGTATTTTAATTGTTTGTTAATTTGCAATGAAATCAAATTCGATTGAGCTTCTAAATAAGCGTTATCCGCATCGATAAGTTCTGTAATCAAACTCAATTTGTTGACATATTTTGTTCTAACAATTCGATAATTTTCTTTGGCTTGACCAATTGCATCTTCCGCAATTTTTATTTTATCGATCGATTCTTCTAATCGTTTATTCGCTGCAAAAACATCATGTCGAATTTGTTCTTCTTTCTCTTCTATTTCTAATTTTGCAATTGAAATGTTACGATCTGCGATTTGCATTTTTTGTTTATTCTTGAAAAAATTACTCAACGGAATCGAAACATTTACACCAACAGAACCAAATCTGTACAAATATTCTTCTGGTGGAAAAAACATAAAGTTTGGATAATTATATCCATATTCCGCTCCAGCAGTTATTTTTGGTAATGTATTAGCTTTGGTAATTTTCTTATCAATTTCTTTCAAATTCAAATCATCTTTCGCAATTTTCAAGCTTTCACTTTGATCTATTGCTTCCAAAATCATTTCATCAACCAAACCCAAATGCTCTTCATTTGTAAACAAATCATTGGTGTCAATATGCATTTCTTGATTTTCTGGTAAGGCTAAAATTGTTTTGATTTGATGTTCAATAATCGAAATTTCATTCGCCAATTCTGTAAAAGACATTTTATGATTTGACAATTGCAATTCTGTTCTCAAGACTTCGTTGTAGGTTACCAAACCATTTTTTTTCAAGGATTCTGTTTGTTTAATCACAACCGAATCTTCTCTCATTTTATCTGAAATTAACTTTTGTTGTTCTTGCAAATGCAACGCTTGTAAATAAGCTGTGATGATTTGCATTCTCAATTCTCGTTCATCTTTTCGAACTTGCAGTTTCGAAATATTAGTTTCTATTTCAGATTTTTTCTCATCATTTTTTAATTTACCACCTAAATAAATTGGAATTTCTGCCGAAAGTGTAAAATCGTATTTCACTCGAGGAACAGCATATTTTGTAGAAGGTTTTAGAAAACCGTCTTCATATTGGCGTAAATTACTCAAAACATGAAAACCAGTATGAAAGTCTACATCTGGCAATTTCTCATTTTTAAGATCTTTCTCTTTTAATTCAGCAATATTAGTTTTTAAAGCGCTAATTTGTAATTTTTTATTATTTTGAAGTCCAATTTCAATTGCTTTGCTTAATTTCAGTTGGTTATAGTCTATTTCATTTTGAGCATAACTCAACCCACTCAGCATTAACAACAATGTAAGCAACTGATATTTAACGAATTTAAATATCATTTTGTATTATTTATAAGTCTGTTATTGATTTTTAGTGATGCAAAGTTACATTCAAAACACCTTTACCCTCTTGATAAAAAAAGAAAATAATTTGCTCATTTACGCCAAAATAAAGTAATTTGCAAAAGCAAAAATATTTCACTTTATAAAAGTATAAAACAATGTTGTTTGATCAGTTTTTTTTTAACGAAGTTGACAAATCTAAAGTCCATTTTTACATACAACATGCACATTTAGATACGATAGGAACGCGCGTACATGAACACAAAAAAGCACAATTATTATATGCAGAAGGCGGAATTGTACATGTTTTTGTAAACGACAAACATTGGTATTTGCCTGCGCGTTGTTTTATGTGGATTCCTGCAAATACGCCACATTCTATCTTAACGAATAGTAAAACAGGCGATTTGTATAACTTTTATTTCAAGACCGAAAAAGAAGAAAACGATTTTTATTCGATTACAAATATTTATTACACGAATGAGTTGTTAAGGGAAATGATTTTGTACACCAAAAATTGGAGTGGATCAATTTCGGAAAAAGATCCTGCAAAATATGATTTTGTAAAAGCCATACGATCTATTCTACCCGAAATGGAATCGAACAAATTACCTGCTTTTATTCAGCATCCATTTCCAAAAGATCAGAAACTGATTGATATTGCTCGATTTCTGATGAAAAATATCGAGAAAAACTATACAATAGATGAAGTTGCGCAACAATTTGGTTTGAGCACGCGAACATTATCTCGAAAATTCAAAGATAATATGGGAATTAATTATGTTCGATTTTTACGCGCATTACGTATCACAAAATCATTGGAATTGATTGCTGAAAATAAATACAATATGTACGAAATCGCAATGTTAGTTGGTTATAATTCGTTGTCATCTTTCAGTAATATTTTTCAGAAAGTTTCAGGAATTCGACCAACAGAATATGCGCAATTATTACACACAAAAAAACAATAACTTAAGATAAAAACTATGATTATTAAAGCTTTTGCCGGAAGTAACAGCTCTACTTCTATCAATAAACAACTCGTAACTTATGCTTCTTCTTTATTAAACAAAGATCAAATTGAGATTTTAGATTTAGATGACTTTGATATTCCTACTTTTGATATTGATATAGAAAAAGAACAAGGTTTTTCTGATGAAGTAAAACGATTTTATCAAAAACTTGTTGATTCTGATATTTTACTTATTTCATTAGCAGAACATAATGCTTGCATTACAGCAGTTTTTAAAAGCTATATGGATTGGTGCTCAAGAATTAATTATAAATTTCTTGAAGGAAAAAAGGTCTTCGTTATGAGTACATCTCCTGGTGGTTATGGAGCTAAAAACTCTTTAGAAATAGGTTCTAAATTAATTACAAAATTGGGAGGTGACATTTTAGTCGATTTCTCTTTGCCTAAATTCAACGAAAATTTTGCAGAAGATAAAATCACTAATGAAGAATTAAACAGAGAATTGATTCTTAAAATTGATGAATTTAGAAAAAAAATATAAGTTTTTATCTTTTCCTAACATAGGTCAATAAAATTTATGGTTGCTTGCAATAACTTTGCTTCATCAAAAATGAAAATACTCAATAAGAATATGAAAATTTTAGCTTTCGCTGGTAGTAACAGCAAAAAATCAATCAATAAAGAATTATTAAATTATACTTTAAATCAAATCGAAAATGCAGAAATCGATTTAGTTGACATCAATGATTTCGAGATGCCTATCTATTCTATTGACCGTCAATTAGAAAATGGATTTCCACAAGAAGCGCAGGATTTTTACAATAAAATCAAAGATGCAGAAGGTGTTGTAATTTCTTTGGCAGAACATAATGGAAACTTTTCTGTTGCATTAAAAAATATTTTGGATTGGGTTTCTCGTATCGAAATGCCATATTTGAAAGATAAAAAATTGTTGTTATTAAGTACATCTCCAGGTGCTTATGGTGGAGGAAATGTAATGGAAGTTGCAACAAAATATTTTGGAATGTTTGCAAGCGGAGAAATTGTAGCAAGCACAACTTTCCCATCTTTCAACGATAATTTCCAAAATAACGAAATTGTAAATGAAGAATTAAAAAATAAAGTATTAGCGCAAGTTAGTATCTTTCAAGAAGCTTTAACTATTGTTGAAGCTTAATTGAAAATGTATGTATTAAAAAAAGGTCTTTCGTTCGAAAGACCTTTTTTTTGTTATCAATTTAATTTACATTTATCTCGTAAGTGATATCAATTCCTCCATTTGCAAGCATATCATGTACACTACAATACTTCTTAACCGCTAATTCAGCAGCCTTATTTGCTTTATCTAAATCAATATTTCCTTTTAAGAAAAATTTGATATGAATATTTGTAAAAATATTTGGAATTTCATCTCGACGCTGACCTTCAACCTCAACTTTAATATCTTCAATTTCTTGGCGTTGTTTCTTCAAAATTTCATTCAAATCAAAAACACTACAACTTCCCAAAGCAATCAAAACCAACTCCATTGGGCGAACTCCTTTTCCTTCTCCTCCAATCGATTCAGGTCCATCAATATTTACTTTTACCGAAGAACTTGACGCAGTCGCTTCATAGTGAGAAGCCTGATTTACTCTATTTAATTCAATTTTCATCTTATTTCTTTTAAAGTATAAAAATAATCATTCTCTAAAGATTTATTCTAATATTTGATTGAATAATGATTTTCTGAATAAATTTAGCTAAATTTAAATTCAATTATAGAAATTTTTGAAGTAGATCGAAGCACAAAATAGCAACAAAGGCTGTCTCACGACAGCCTTTATATTTTTTAATCACTTTATAATTTAAACAGTATGATATTTAAAACTTTGTTCGTTTTTAATTGTTTTCACTGATTCGTAAATCAACTCGATGACATTTTTTACATCAGCTTGATGAACCATTTCTACAGTTGTGTGCATATAACGCAAAGGCAACGAAATTAAAGCTGAAGGTACACCACCATTACTATATGCAAAAGCGTCTGTATCCGTTCCTGTTACACGAGAACTTGCAGCACGCTGAAAAGGAATATTGTTTTTCTCAGCTGCATCAATAATTAATTCGCGTACATTATTTTGCACAGCAGGCGCATAATAAACAACTGGGCCATCACCACATTTTTGCTCACCTTCTTTCGATTTTGTAATCATTGGTGTCGTTGTATCATGTGTAACATCAGTAATAATCGCAACATTTGGTTTGATTGTTTGCGTAATCATTTCCGCGCCACGCAACCCTACTTCTTCCTGAACCGCATTTACAACGTATAAACCAAAATCTAATTGATCTTTATTTTCTGCCAATTTACGCGCAACCTCAGCAATCATAAACCCTCCCATTCTATTGTCTATTGCACGACAAACAAAATAACGATCGTTCAATGTAAAAAATTCATCAGGATAAGTAATCACACAACCAACGTGAATTCCAAGTTCAAGAACTTCTTCTTTCGATGTACAACCTGTATCAATCCAAATTTTATCTGGAGTTGGCGCTTCATCTTTTCCTGCTTGACGCAAATGAATTGCTGGCCAACCAAAAACTCCTTTTACAATTCCTTTTTTGGTATGAATATTAACCACTTTAGAAGGTGCTATCATATGATCTGATCCTCCATTACGAATCACATAAATCAATCCATCATCAGAAATATAATTCACAAACCAAGAAATCTCATCAGCATGGGCTTCAATCACAACTTTATACTTCGCTTCAGGATTTATTATACCATAAGCAGAACCGTAATTATCTGTTTTTACTTCATCTACATATGGTTTGATATAATCCATCCAAACTTTTTGTCCTTCACTTTCAAAACCTGTAGGTGAAGCTGTATTTAAATATTTTGTCAAAAAATCCAAAGATTGTTGATCAAACAAATTATTTGTACTCATTTTAGTTTATTTATCTAACAAATGTACTAATTTTAGGAACAATTTTTGAACTAATTCTGATATGAAATTTTATATCTATCATATAACTTTACTACTTACTTTTGTTGGATTATCTAATGTTAATGCTCAAATTTTTGGGTTAGATTTAGGTGGAAAAAATCCTGCACAAGAAATTAAAAATGATTCAATTAATTTAGATGAATTTGCGTTTAATCCTTTAGACACAATACATCTTAATGAAATGAATAGTTATTCGGTTCATTTAAAAACTGATTTAGAAAAAAAATATTATTTATGGCTAAGAAAGCGTGTTCGCGATGTTTGGCCGTATGTAAGATTTGCTGTTAGAGAATATAATTATGTATCAGACACCATTCAAACAATGGATAAAAGACGAGACAAAAAACGTTTTATTAAATCTCGCCAAAAGGATTTGGCTGATCAATTTGAGAATCAATTAAAAAATATGTCAAGTTCTCGTGGACAAATTCTTACTAAATTAATCTATAAAGAAACAAATAAAACAACATACGATATTATAAAAGAATTACGTGGCGGATTGAATGCTTTTCTTTATCAAGCAGCAAGTGGCGCGTTTAATATTGATCTAAAACAAACTTATGATCCAAAGCGAACACGAGAAGATTTGTATATTGCGGTTATTCTTCAACGAGATTTTGCAGACGGAACGTTAAAACCTGTCGACGAAGATTAATTTATCTTTCATACTACCAATTATAATAATATTCTGATTTTTTATTATATTTGATTTAATAAAGGGAAAAACGTGGGAAACAATATAAAAAGAATTGGTGTATTAACCTCTGGAGGTGATGCGCCTGGAATGAATGCGGCCTTACGTGCCGTTGTAAGAGCATGTAAGTACTACGATATCAAATCAGTAGGGATTCGTCAAGGTTACGAAGGTTTGATTAACAATGATATGATTGAACTTGGACCTCGTTCAGTGAAAAATATTATCAATCAAGGTGGTACAATTCTTAAAACTGCTCGTTCTTTAGAATTCAAAACTACAGAAGGTCGTCAAAAAGCATACAATCATCTAAAACAAAATAACATTGATGCTTTAGTTGTAATTGGTGGAGATGGTTCTTTTACTGGAGCAAATATCTTTCATCAAGAGTTTGGTGTTCCATTTATTGGAATTCCAGGAACAATTGACAATGATATTTTCGGAACAGATTTTACAATTGGGTACGATACAGCTTTGAATACTGTAATTGATGCAATTGATAAATTAAGAGATACTGCTACATCACATGATCGTGTATTTTTTGTGGAAGTAATGGGACGCGATGCAGGTTTTATTGCTTTAAATAGTGGAATTGCTTCAGGTGCACAAGATATTTTGATTCCAGAACAACGTGATAGTGTCGAAGAATTATGTTCTTCTTTAGAACGTTCAGAAAAATCTGGAAAAAAATCAAGCATCGTTGTAGTTGCAGAGGGTGAAAAATTAGGTGGAGTTTTTGAATTAGCAAAACAAGTACAAAATCGTCATCCAGAATATGATATTCGTGTAACAGTTTTAGGACACATACAGCGTGGTGGTTCTCCATCTTGTCACGATCGTGTTTTAGCAAGTCGTTTAGGAATTGCTGCTGTCGAAGGTTTACTAGAAGGTAAAACAAATCTTATGGCTGGTATTCGCTCTAATAAAGTTGTATTTACAGCGATAGATGAAGCCATCAAAAAACACAATGAGATTGACGAAGAGTTAATCAAAGTAGCTAATATTTTAGCGATTTAAACATTTAATATAAAGGGAAATTATATATACTATGTCAAAAATTAAAATTGGAATCAACGGATTCGGAAGAATTGGTAGCCTTGTTTTCGGGGTTGCTATTGAGAGAAACGATATTGAAATCGTAGGTATTAACGATTTAGTAGACGTTGATTATTTAGCTTATATGCTAAAGTATGATTCAGTTCACGGAAAATTTAACGGAGAAGTTAAAGTAGAAAACGGAAACTTAATTGTTAATGGACAAACAATTCGCGTTACAGCTGAAAGAGACCCAGCGAACTTGAAATGGGACGAAGTTGGAGCTGATATCGTAATCGAAGCAACAGGTTTATTCTTAACAAAAGAAACTGCAGGAAAACACATTGAAGCTGGAGCAAAAAAAGTTGTTTTAACAGGTCCTTCTAAAGATGATACCCCTATGTTTGTAATGGGTGTTAACCACGAATCTGTAACAGCAGAAGACACAATCGTTTCTAATGCTTCTTGTACAACAAACTGTTTAGCACCATTAGCAAAAGTAATTCACGAAAATTTCGGAATTGTGGAAGCTTTAATGACAACAGTTCACGCAACTACTGCAACTCAGAAAACAGTTGACGGACCATCAATGAAAGATTGGAGAGGTGGACGTAGTGCAATGGTAAACATCATTCCTTCATCTACTGGAGCTGCGAAAGCAGTTGGAAAAGTAATTCCAGAATTGAACGGAAAATTAACAGGAATGTCTTTCCGTGTACCAACTGTTGATGTCTCTGTAGTTGATTTAACAGTTAAATTAGCAAAAGAAACAAACTACGACGAAATCAAAAAAGTAATGTGCGAAGCTGCTGAAGGAGATTTGAAAGGAATTGTAGGATACACAGAAGATGCTGTTGTTTCTCAAGATTTCGTAGGTGATACAAGAACATCTATTTTCGATGCAGAAGCTGGTATCATGCTAAACCCTACTTTCGTTAAGTTAGTTGCTTGGTATGACAACGAAATTGGTTACTCTAACAAAGTAGTTGATTTAGTTCAGCACATCGCAAAGATTTAATTCTTAATTAATAATTAACAAAAAGGCTGTTCTCAATAAATGAATGGCCTTTTTTGGTTTAGACTTCTAAAATTTTAAGAAAATTTTATTCTTTTTTAAGACTTTTTATGACACTGTACCAAA